>DATFUE010000240.1:0-2297 GCA_035261165.1 Myxococcota bacterium | reverse complement strand
CTTGTCGAGCGCCTGTTCCCGCAGGTGCAGCTCGTTTTCGAGGTCCTGGAGGTTCCGGAGGTTCTGACGTTCCTGGTCGAGTTGCGCCGCGCGCGTGTCGAGCTCCGCCGCGCGGGCCTCGACGTCCCGCCCCCGCGTCTCGACCGACGCCAGCAACCGGTCCAGCGTTCGCTCGGCATCAGGCACGCCCCGCTCCGCCTCGGCCAACACGTCCTCGGCGACGCCGAGCCGGCGCGCGATGGCCAACCCGTATGACCTGCCCGGCACGCCCTTGAGTAACCGATAGGTGGGCGTCAGCGTCTCCGCGTCGAACTGCAACGAGGCGTTCACGATGCCGACCGTCTCAGCGGCGAGCTGCTTCAACGCCCCCAGGTGAGTGGTCGCGAGGGTGACCGCACGCCGGCGCGTCAGCGTTTTGAGCGTCGCCGCCGCCAGTGCCCCGCCTTCGGCGGGGTCGGTGCCGCTGCCGATCTCGTCGAGCAGGACCAGAGAGCCCGGTCCCGCGCCGTCGAGGATCTCGCGCAGGGCGGCGACGTGCGCCGAAAAAGTCGACAGGCTCGCGGCGATCGACTGCCGGTCCCCGATGTCAGCGAACACTTCGGTGAAGACCGGCAGCGACGAATGCGGCCCGATCGGCGGGACGATGCCGCTTTGCGCGAGCAGCGCTAACAAACCGACAGCCTTGATCAGCACGGTCTTGCCGCCGGTGTTGGGACCGGAGACCAGGATGGTGAACTCGTCGGGGTGCATATCCAGGTCGAACGGGATGACGAGGTCTGAAGAGTAGGGGCGCAGCATGCTGCGCCCCTCCCCCAACAACAACGGATGTCGTCCCCCGCGTATTTTGAGGTGCCCACCAATCTCCGGCACAAACCCGTTGACCTCCACCGCGTATCGCGCCCGCGCGCACAGGTCGTCGAACGCGATGCACATCTCCCACGCGGCGGCGATCGCGTCGCGAGGCGGGCGCAACAGGTCGGTGAGCTCGCGCAGCACGCGCAACACTTCCCGCAGCTCGGCGGACTCCGCGGCGCGCAACTCGTTGCCCAGCTCGATGCTCTCGGGCGGCTCGACGAACACGGTGCTGCGGGTCGCCGACTCGTCGTGCACGATGCCGCCGACCCGCGCGCGCGCGGTCGAGCGAATCGGAATGACGTAGCGGCCGCCGCGCACCGTCACCGCGGCATCGGGCGCGCGCTCGGTCTGATCGAGCGATCCCAGGATCGCGCCGAGCTTGTCCATCACATGTTTGCGTGCCTCGCGGACGCGCTGGCGGGCACGCGCCAGATCTTTCGACGCGCTGTCGAGGACTTGACCGTCTGGGGAGATCGACTGGACGAGCTTGGTTTCGAGTTCCTTGGCGGGTGGGTCGACACGGAGGTGCGCGGTGCGCGGTGCGCGGTCGCTGAGGCGCTTGAGATCTGCTGCGACCACGCGCATCGCGGCGAGAGCCACGGTGAGCTCGGCGAACGCCGGCCCCTCGAGCGCGCTGCCTTCGACCCCGAGCAGGTCGAGCGAGGGCGCGATATCGGGAACCGGCTCGGCGCGAATCGATTCGTCGGTGATCAGCAGCGCCGCCAGCTCGGCGACCTGAGCGAGCGCGTCGCGGATCGACGCGGCATTCGTATCGGGGAGTCGCGCTGCGATGCGTGCCGCACCCAGGGGCCCCGCAGCGTGCTGCGCCACCCGCGCGAGGGCCTGGGGGAATTCGAGCGTCGCTAAGACTTGGTCGATGCCGCCAGCTCCTCGCGTACGATCTGATTCACGAGTTTGCCGTCCGCGCGTCCTTTGAACTGCGGCATGACGGCGCCCATCACCTTGCCCATGTCTTTCGCCCCGCCCGCGATCGCCTCGCGCACGGCCGCCCGGATCTCCTCGGGCGGCACGGCGGCGGGAAGAAACGCCTCGAGTGCTTTGATCTCGGCGGTCTCGGCGGCGGCCGCTTCGGTGCGGCCCACCTTCTCGTAGATCTCGACCGACTCGCGGCGCTTCTTGATACCACGCCGCAGCACCTCCGCCGTCTCATCGTCGGTGGGAGCGCGTTTCAGCTCGATTTCCCGGTTTTTGATATCTGAGAGGATCGTGGAGAGGAGGAGGGTGCGCGCCTGGTCGCGTTGTTTTCTCGCTTCATTCATCGCGGCGCGCAGCCGGTCCGCTAAGCTCTGAGCAGCCATTTACGCGTAGCGCGGCCTGCGATTCTTGCGGCGCGCCGCATTCATCTTGCGCTTCTTACGCTCACTCGGCTTTTCGTAGTGACGGTGCTTGCGCAGGTCGGCGAGAATTCCTGCTTTTTCACA
>DATFUE010000239.1:0-5382 GCA_035261165.1 Myxococcota bacterium | reverse complement strand
GTCGGTAACCAACGAGATCGACGAGGCCCACCGCGGGGACTTCGTGCGCAATCTGTTTCGCATGCTCGGCACCGGCGTGGGCGCGCCGCTGCCCGAGCTCGAGTCGGCGGCGGTGCTGGCCGCGCGCATCGTCTCGCTCGCCTCGGGACACTCGGGCGTGCGCGCGCTGGTGCTCGACCGACTCTGCGAGCTGCTCGAGGCGCGCTGCCTGCCGCGCATTCCCGAGCTCGGCTCCGTCGGCGCGAGCGGCGATCTCGCGCCGCTCTCCTACATCGCCGGCATGCTCGCGGGCGAGGGCAAGGTGCGCCTGCGCGGGCGGATCATCGAGTCTCTGGAGGCGCACGAGTCACTCGGCTTCCTGCCGCTGGAGTTCGAGCCCAAGGAGACGCTCTCGCTGGTGAACGGCACGAGCTTCATGACCGGGCTAGGCGCGATCGCCTGGGAGCGCGCGCTCGACTTGTCGCGCCTGGGCTGTGCGGTCACCGCGATTGCCAGCGAGGTCACACGCGGGAATCCGCGCCACTTCGACGCGCGCATCGCGGAGTGGAAGCCGCACCCGGGTCAGATCCGCGCCGCGAAGTGGATTCGCGAGCACCTCGAGTACGACCCGGCGCGCCCGCTGGCCCAGCCCGCGCGCCTGCAGGACCGCTACTCGATCCGCTGCGCGCCGAACGTGATCGGCGTGCTGCTCGACGCCGCGGAGCTCGCGCGCGGCGTGCTCGAGATCGAGCTGAACGGCGCGAACGACAATCCGCTGGTCGACGCCGACACCGGCGAGATCCTGCACGGCGCGAACTTCTACGGCGGCCACCTGTGTTTCGCGCTCGACTCATTGAAGGCCTCGGTGGCCAGCGTCGCCGATCTGCTCGACCGGCAAATCGCCCTCCTGTCCCGGCCGGAGACGAGCGAAGGCCTGCCGGCGGAGCTGATCTCGCTGGACGGCGCGGGCAGTCACGCGCACCACGGCTTCAAAGGCATGCAGGTCACCGCGTCCGCGCTCACCGCGGAGGCGCTGAAGCTGACCATGCCCGCCGCGGCGTTCAGCCGCAGCACCGAGTCACACAACCAGGACAAGGTGTCGATGGGCTCGATCGCGGCGCGCGACGCGCTGCGCATCCTCGACCTCTCCGAAGCCGTGGCGGCGATCGCGCTCCTGGCGGTGTGTCAGTGCGTCGACCTCCGCGGGGCGGCGACGAGCAGCGCGACCCGGCGGCTGCACGAGGCGGTGCGCAAGCACGTGCCGATGCTGCGCGCGGACCGGCGCCAGGACGCGGACATCGCGCGCGTGATCGAGCTCGTGCGCGCGCGCTCGCTGCCGTTCGCCGCGCCAATCGCTCCATGAACGCGCGCCGGCTCTGGCTCGCGGCTGCCGCGGTGCTCGCGCTGGGCGCGGAGCCGTCCCCCCAGGGCTCCGGCGCGAACCTGACGCTCGACGACCTCTTGAAGCACATGGCGACCACGCGCGGCGTCGTCGCCGAGTTCCGCGAGATCAAGACCTTGAAGCTGCTCGACGCGCCGCTCGAGACCCGCGGCACGGTGTATTTCGCGCCGCCGGGCCGACTGGCGCGCATCACCCGCGAGCCGGTCGAGACACGTCTGATCCTCGACGGCGGCCGCATGAGCTTTCAGGACGCGGCGGGCGGGAGCGACGTCGACCTCTCCGCGAACCCGGTCGCGCGCTCGTTCGCCGAGAACATGGTCGTGCTGTGGAGCGGCGACAAGGCGGCGCTGGAGCAGATCTACACGCTCGACTTCCACTCCGAAGGCGCGCGCTGGCAGCTCGTGCTCGCGCCGCGCCACTCGCCGCTCGACAAGTTCCTGCGCTCGATCACCCTGCGCGGGGACGGCGCCGCCATGCGCGAGATGGAGGTCGTCGAGAGCGACGGCGACCGCACGCGGACGCTCTTCGAGAAGAGCGACGTCGACCACGCCTTCGGCGAGGCTGAGACGCGCGCGCTGTTCGGGCCGCGAGGCGAGAAGTGAGTCGCGCCGCGCGGCTCACGGCCTGGGCCGCGTTCGGGGCCGCGCTCCTCTGGTACTGCGCGGGCCGCATCGAGTTCTCGACCGACATCACGAACTTCATGCCCGACGGCCACGGCGCCGAGCTGGCGCAGATCTCGCGCGAGCTGGCGCGCAGCGACCTGGCACGCACGATGGTGCTGACCCTGGGCGCGGAGGATCCGGCGCGCGCGGTCGCCGCGGCGAACGAGCTGGCGGCGGCGCTGCGCAAGAACCCCGAGGTCGCGTGGCTGCGCGCCGGAGCGGATCCCGAGTTCCTGCGCAGCGTGTACGAGCTGTATTTTCCCAAGCGGCTGTATTTCGTCTCCGACGCGCCGGATCGGGAGCTGCCGCCGCTCCTGTCGGACCAGGGCCTGCGCGCGCAGGCGCGAGCCATGCGCGAGTCACTCGCGCTGCCCATGGCGCCGCTGCTGAAGCGCGTGATTCCCGAGGACCCCCTGGGCGCGTTCCAGAAGCAGAGCGAGCGGCTGCGCTCCGGCGAGCCACCGCTCGGCATGCGCGACGGCGTGTTCACCACCCGCGACGGGCGCTGGGCGGTGATCCTGCTCGCGACGAAACACTCGGCGTTCGACTCGACCGCGCAGCGGCCGCTGCTCGAGGCGCTCGCGCGCGAGCTCGAGGGCCTGCGCGCGCGCCACGGCCGGGACCTCGTGCTCGAGCAGAGCGGCGCGAACCGCTTCGCGGTCGACGCGGAGACGCAGATCCGCGGCGACGCGTCCTGGATCTCGACCTTGTCCGGTGTGGGGGTCGCGCTGCTGTCGCTGCTGTTCTTCCGCTCGCTCCTGTCGCTGGGGATCGTGATGCTTCCCGGGCTCGCGGGCCTCCTGGTGGCGTCGGCGCTCGGGCTGTTCCTGTTCGATCGCCTCGACGGCATGACGATCGCCTTCGGGGCGTCGCTGATCGGTGTCACGATCGACTATCCGACGCACGTGTTGATCCTGTGGAGTCTGTCGGAGCGCGCCGAGTCGCCGTGGCGCGCGGCGCGGCGCCTCGCGCTGTCGCTGATCATGGCCGCGCTCACCACGATCGCGAGCTTCGCGGGCATGGCGTTCACCTCGTTCCGCGGCTTCCGCGAGCTCGGCGTGTTCTCGACCATCGGCGTCGCCGCCGCGGTGGTCGCCTCGCTGCTGTTGCTGCCCGATCTCTTGCCGCGGCGGCGGAAGCTCCAGCCGGTGTCTGCCGGGCTCGCGCGCTGGCTCGAGCCGCACGTGCTCGCGCTGCACCAGCACCGCCGCGCGCTCGCGCTCGTGCCGGCCGCGGTCCTCGTGCTCGGCGTGATCGCGCTGCCGAGGCTGCGCTGGAACGACGACTTGTCGAGTATCTCGCAGCTCAACCCGGTGCTGCAGGCCGAGGACACGCGCGTGCGCGAGCGCATCTCGAACTTCGACACCGGCCGCTTCGTGCTCGCGCTGGGCCCGGACGCGGATTCCGCGGTCGCGAAGAACGAGATCGTCTACGCGCGACTCACAGAGCTGATCCGCGCGGGCAAGCTCGACGGCCTGCGCTCGCTGCACGGGCCGTTCCTCACGCGCGAGACACAGGAGCGGAACCTGGCGCTCTTGCGCGCGAGCCCCGACCTGCCGGCGCGCGTCGAGGCGGCGTTCCGCGGCGCGGGCTTCCGGCCCGGCACGACCGCGCCGTTCGCGGCGGCGCTAGCCGCCCCGCCGCCGCCGCTGTCACTCGCCGAGCTGCGCGCGTCGCCGCTCGGCGAGCTCGCGAGCTCGCTCGTGCTCGAGCTCGGCCAGCGCACCGCGGTGATCACGTACCTGCGCGGCGTGAACGACCCCGACGCTCTGCGCGCCGCGCTCGCGGACCTGCCCGACGTGCACTTCTTCGAGCAGCGCACGTTCCTGAACGAGATCTACGGGCGCTACCGCGATCAGACCCTGCGCCAGATCGCGATCGGCAGCGCGTTCGTGATGTTGATCCTGGTCGCGCGCTACCGCGATTGGCGGCGGGCGACCGCCGCGTTCCTGCCCTCGCTGCTCGTGCCGATCATCGTCTTGTCCGGCTTCGCGCTCACCGGGGTCGCGACGAACCTGCTGCACGCCGTGAGTCTGTTGCTCGTCATGGGCATGGGCGTCGACTACGGCATCTTCATCGTCGACAGCGCCGAGGAGGGCTCGGAGTTCGGCGCGACCCTGGTCTCGTGCATCCTGTGCTGTCTCACGACGGTGCTCTCCTTCGGCACCCTGGCGATCTCGAGTCAGCCGCCCTTGCGCGCGATCGGACTCACGACCGGAATCGGAATCACGCTCGCGCTCGTGCTCGCGCCGGTGTCGCTCCTGCTCCTTCGGCTGGCGCCCAAGGCGGCGGCGCGTGCGTAGGCTCGCGCTCGGCGGCGCTGCGCTCGCGCTGGCCCTGGCATGCAAGGGGCTCGCCCCGCCGGCGCCGATCGCCGCCCTCGCCCTGCCCAAGATCGCGAGCTGCCCCGGCGGCCTGCGCTCGACCAACGAGATCGAGGGCGACTGGATCATCCGTGAGCAGATCCGCGTCGTCGGGAGCGGCGTGGACGAGTCCTTCGGGCTCGTGCTGCAGAAGACCGGGCCGAAGCTCGTGCTCCTCGGACTCACCCGGTTCGGCACGAAGGCGTTCGGCGTGACGCAGATCGGGGTCGAGACCTGGAGCGAGTCGTATCTCGGGCCCGCCCTGTCGGTGCCGCCCGAGAACGTGCTGCGCGACGTGCAGCGGGCGCACTTCCTGATCGTCGACGACCCGGGACTGGACGCGCGCAGCGTGACCCGCGACGCGGACGGGGTGATTCACGTCTCCGCGCGCGAGTGCGGCTACGAGTCGACCCTGGCGCCCGTGAGCGCCACGCCGCCGGGCGGCGCGAAAGGTGATTGATCCCCCGCAGTGACTGGTTCATACTGACCAGCGTGAACCGGGCACGAGGGCTGCTGCTTCGCTGTGGTTGCGTCCTGGCGATCGCCGCCGCGCCGGCAGCGGCTCGGGGTGGATCGATCACGCTGCGCGTCGAGCCTGCGGGGTACGACCCCAGCGCTCATATCGGGTTTTTGCACCCGGGCGTGCCCGAGCCGAGCAGCGCCGCGCTCGGGGCCTTCGTCGGCGCCGTGCTACTCGCGCTCGTCGCGGCGCGCGAGCTTTCCGGTCGCCGTCTCCGGGAGTGACTCGACGAGCCGGAACTCGCGCGGGACCTTGTACGCCGGGAGCTGCGCTCGACAATGACTCGTGAGCTCGTCGCGGGTCGGGGGACTCTCTGGGTTCGTCGCCTCGACCTCCGCGATCGGGATCTCGCCCAGGTGTGCGTGCTCGCGCGCGAGCACGCGGCTGCGGCGCACTCCGGGGTGCGTATCGAGGACGCCCTCGACTTCCTCGCTGAAGAACTTCATGCCCGCCATG
>DATFUE010000238.1:0-4863 GCA_035261165.1 Myxococcota bacterium | reverse complement strand
ACCTCCGAGATGCTCGTGAGCAGCGCCACGTCCAGCGGGCCCTTGTCGAACTCGTAGTCGCCCATCAGCGCGCCGAACGGATCACCGCCGTACAGGCCGAACTGGTATTCGTAGATCTTCTTCCACAGCGCGCTCTCGGTGAACTCCGCCGCGGCGGCGAAGTCCTTCTGCATGTCGCGCTTGCTGGAGTTGAACACCTTGATCTTCAGGGTCTCCGAGGTCTCGGTGTCCATCACCAGCTTGTTCAGGCCGCGCCACGTGCCCTCGAGCTTCTGGAAGTCGGGATGGTGCAGGATCGCGTCGACCTGCTTCGAGAGCACCTCGTCGATCGCCGCGATGCGCGCGTTGATCGTGCGCACCACGTTCTTGTCGACGACCGTGCCCGGATCGAGCAGCTGATCGACGTAGTTCTTGATCAGATCCTGCGCGCGTTCGCGCGCGGCGTCGTCGCGCGGCCTCACTCCGGTTTCGATCATCTGCGAGAGCAGATCTCCCGCCTCGAGTGACTCGAGCTCCTGGATCTTGACCGGTTTCACGCCTTCCTTGGCTGCCATGACTCACGCCTCCCCGGGCTTGTCGCCGTCTTTGACCAGCACCCCGCGCAGCTTGTCGCGCACCGCGGTGTTGTCGCTGATCGCGTTCAAGAGCTCCTCGAGGCGATCGTTCCCCTCGAGGCGCCCGAGCAGGTCCTTCAGCTGATTTCGCACGTCCTGCAGCTTCGCCAGCGGCTCGACCTGCTTCACCACGTTCTCGGGGCGGAAGTCGGCGAGCTTCTCGAACTTGAGCTCCATCGAGAGCTCCGTGCCGTCGCCCTTCAGCGTGTTCTCGACGCGCAGCGCGAGCCGCGGCTTGGCGCTCTTCAGGACGTCGTCGAAGTTGTCGCGGTCGATCTCGACGAACTTGCGGTCCTTCAGCTTCGGCAGCGCCTCGGCCGGCTGGCCCGACAGATCGGCGAGCACGCCCATCACGAACGGGATCTCCTTGAGGACCATCGCCCCGCCGGTCTCGACTTCGTAGGTGATGTGCACGCGCGGCGGGCGGACGCGCGCCTTGCGATCGAAGATGCTCTCGGGCATGACTTACATCCTCCTCAGCGGGGCTTCTTGGCTGCGTCGGCGCCAGCCTCGGTTGTGATTCCCAGCGTGTTCCAGACACGAGACAGCGCGGCTTCGTCCTGCACCACTTCGCGCAGCACCGCTTCGAAGGGCAGGCTGCCCCAGCGGACGGCGCGCGCGACCAGCGCCGCGATCGGGCTGTGCGGCTCTTGCTTGCGGAAATACTCCGCGGCTTCGGCGAGCGCGCGCAGGGCATCCGCGCGGCTGGCGATCGGGCCGCGCGCCGGCGCCGCGGCTTGCGGCGCCGCGGGCTTCGCGGCGGCGCTCTGGGCCGGCTCCTCCGGCAGCGGAGCGGGCGCGGGCGCGACGTGCGGGTCGAGCCGCGCGCGGATCTCGCCCAGCAGGTCGGCGAGCGGAATCAGGCTCGGCGCGTCGCCGTCGCCGAAGCGCTTGGCGCTCTGCTCGCGCAGCGCCGCGACCGCAGCCTGGCACTCCGACACTTCCGCGTGTAGCGCGGCGAGGTTCTCGGCACCCGCGCTTGTGAGTCGCGCGCGCCACTCGTCGCCGCCGAAGAGACCGCGCGCGACCAGCTCCTGGTGCTGGCGCTTGTCCGGCAGCACGGCCTTCTCGTCGACCAGCTGCGAGAGCTTGTAGTCCTCGTACGTCAGCACGCTCTTGCCCTCGACGGGAACGAGCGCGCATGCGGCGACGGAGCGCAGCATGTTGCGCGAGCTGCCGAGCCAATTCAGCGGTCGCGCGCGCAGCGCGAGATCGAGCGCACCGTCGTCGAGCCCCGGGTGCAGTGAGTCCCAGAACGCGTCGCACAGCGCGCTCGTGAGTCGCAGCCCGTCGCGCAGACCGGAGAAGCCGCGCGTACGCGCCCACGCTTCGCTGAGCCACACGGCGAGCTCGAGATCCTTGGTCTTCGCGCGCAGCGCGGCTTCGCATTCGCGCGCGACGGTTGCCCAATCGGCGGCGCGCCCCGCACCCGTCGGATCGACTTCGGGCAGGAGCTCCGAGCGGCTCTCCTGGATGCGCTGGAACGTGACGTCGCTGGCCGTGAGGCGCAGGTTCGACCCGGCGGGGGCCCCGTCGGCGATCGGGAGCACGAGCGCCTCCAGCTCTGCCATGTCGAACAGCGCACTCCTCGGCTAGGGGGAGCGGGCTGACACCAATCGGTGGCAGCCCGCCCGACGAGAGGCGCTAGTAGAGCATCGCTGCGCGCGCAGAGTCAAGCCGAAATACCGCTCGCCCCATCCCAAATTCCCCCCGCTTGCACGTGCACTTAGGCCCGAACTCGGTCAGCGAAAGAAGCGCCCTCGTCCGCCCAGCTGGAGGTAGAAATCATCACTCGACTCGCGCGCAGGAAGCGGTTGAAGGTGGCGGATCGAGATCGAGAAACCGCGCGTCTCGTGGCGCAGTGCGCGCACCACGACCCCGCAGCCCTCCGCGTCGTTGTCCACCCAGAGGTCGCCGGCACGCGGTGGCTCGCCGTGCAGCACGTGGCGGCCCGCGAGCACGTCGCCGCGCTCGACCGCGAAGCCCGCCGCGCATCCGGGCCGAGCCGCGGCGGCGCGCGTGCCGAGCTGGTGCGCCAGCCAGTGCGCCGGGGCGCCGTGCAGGAGCGCGAGCCAGCGCCCCGAGCCCGCGTAAGTTGCGAAGCAAGTGCTCGGCTGCGCGCGCAGCTCGAGCCCGCGCGTCGCCAGCGCGCGCGCGTCGCGACAGCTCGCGCAGTAGACGCGAGCGCCGAGCCTCTCGACGCCAGCCTTCTCCGGATGGTGCGCGCAGCGGGCGGTCACTCCCGACTCAGGCGTCGTAGAGCAGCTCGACATCGGCGATCGCGATGCGATCACCCGCACGCAGCGGGCTCTCCTGAATCACTTGCCCGTTCACGCGCGTGCCGTTCTTCGAGCGCAGATCGGCGATCGACGCGCGCCGCCCGCGCGTGATGATCTCCGCGTGATAGCGGGAGACGGCGTTCGAGAGCAGCACGATGTCGTTGTCCTCGAGCGCGCCGATCCGCGTCCGCCCCGGCTGCAGAGCGAATACGGTGCCCGCCTTCGCGCCCGACAGGATCGCGATGCGCCCGCCCGGCCGGCGCGCGCGCACGGCCAGCACCACGGCGACGAGCGCGAGCGCCGCGCCGGAAGCGGCGAGCCAGGGCCAGAGCGGGCGCGCCAGCGAGGGGTACACCGCGCTGCGTTGCGCGCTCTTCTCGTCCACCTCGAGGCGCAGCGCGTGCTCGGCGCCGTCGAGCGACGCCGGGAAGCGCACCACGTAGCTCTCCTGCATCTGCGTGGCGATCGCGTCGAAGAAGTCGCGCAGGTGGACCATCGACTCCGCCTGCTGGAAGTCACCGCCGGCCTCGTCCGCGAGGCGCTTCATCTCCACGAGCCCCTCGCCGCCGAAGCGCGCGTAGCCCAGGCTGAAGAGCAGGATGTGCGGCTCGTCGCCGGCGCCGCGCGCGCGCGCCACGACCGCGTCGCGCGTCTTGTCGCTGCCGTCGTCCTTGCCGTCGCTGAACAGCACGATGAACGCAGTGCGCGGCACTCCGCGCGCCGAGCGGATCAGCTCGAGCGCCTTGGCCGCGCCGTCGTACAGCAGAGTGTGTTGGCTGCGCTCGAGGTCGATCTCGAGTCCCGAGATCGCCTGGCGCGTCTCGGGGCGCGACAGCTCGAAGCCCGCGGGCACGCGCACGTCCTCGGCGAACGTGACCACCCCGACCCGGTCCTCGGGCCGCAGGCGCTCCAGGAACGCGAGCGCCGCCTCCTTCGCCTTCGCGAACGCGTCGCCGCGCATGGTGCCCGACGCGTCGATCGCGAGCACCACGCAGACGCCCTTCCCGGTCTGCGCCAGTGTCTCGACGGAGAGCGTCTCGGACCGCACCCGGTCGTCGTCCTGCCAGAGCCCGACGTCCGCCGGCCGCAGCCCCTTCACGGGACCACCATTCCGTGTCAGCGCCCGGAAGTGCAGCTCGACCGCGCGCTGGCCCTCGGGCGCGGGATACACGTCGTCGAGATACAGGCGCTCGACCTTCTTGAACTCCAGCTCGGCGTCCGGCCCCGCGAAGGCGCCGGCGGACACGAGCGCAGCGGCGAGCCCGAGCGCGGACGCGAGCGCGGCGAACCGAGCCCGGGTGCGCCGCATGGCTACGCCACCCGGAAACGGAAAGTGCTGCGCCCGACCGTGATCCGATCTCCGTCGGAGAGCGACGCGCCGCCTTCCACCTGCTCGCCGTTCACCCAGGTCGGGTTGTCGGTCTTCAGCGGCTTGATGCCGAACGCGCCGTCGCGGTGGATGATGAGCGCGTGCTCGCGCGAGATCGTCTCGTCGCGATCGGCGAGGCGAATCTCCGCCGTTGGGGAGCGGCCGACCCGGTTCTCGCCGTCGCGCACCGGGTAGATCTCCCCCTCGAGCTTGCCCTCGATCCCGATCAGCACGCCGATGACCGCGCCGCGCGAGACGTTGGCCAGCGACAGGAGGCGCGTCGCGCTCGGGTCGCCCGAGGGCGCGGGCTTCGCCGCGGGCGGCGGCGGGGCGCTCGGCTCGGGGATCGGTGCGATCGGCGCCAGTGCCGCCAGCGGTGGCGTCGTGACCGGCTGGGCTTGCGGCGGATAGCTCGGTGGCCCGGGCCGCACGAACTCGGTGTCGCTGCGCGAGTCACGCGCGCGCGGCCCGGCGCGTCGGACGCCCCGGTTGCGCGAACGCCCGAACCCAAAACGGTCGAGGATCCTATGGAAGTCCAAGCCGGCCTCCGCTTCGCCGAGGATATCTCACGCGCCCGAGGCCGGGCTACTCCCAGTTGCCC
>DATFUE010000237.1:0-2334 GCA_035261165.1 Myxococcota bacterium | reverse complement strand
CGGGCAGCGGTGCCGGGCTCCGTTCGGGGCGCTGTGTGTCGCTCACGGCGCCATCATACCCCTGCGATCGACTAAGCTTCGCGCGTGGATCTCGATTCGGTCGATCTGGTGCTCGGCACGACGCGCTCGGTGCGCCGCAAGCTCGACTTCGAGCGCCCCGTCGAGCCCGAGCTGATCGAGGCCTGCATCGCCCTCGCGACTCAGGCGCCGACCGGCCGCAACGCGCAGGGCTGGCGCTTCCTGGTGATCACCGAGCCGGAGAAGAAGCGTGCGGTCGCCGACCTGTACCGGCGCGCGTTCGCGCACTACCGCGAGCTGCGCGCGGCCGAGCCGGACGCCGCGCCGCCGAAGGCCGCCTACCAGCTCCTGGCCGATCGCATGCACGAGATGCCGCTGCTGATCCTCGTCTGTGTCGAGGGCCGGCCCGAGTCACTCTCGGTCGCGCAGCAGGTCGCGTTCTACGGCTCAGTCTTGCCGGCCGCCTGGTCGCTGATGCTGGCGCTGCGCGCGCGCGGCCTCGGCTCGACTTGGACGACCCTGCACCTCTTGCACGAGGACGAGGCGGCGCGGCTGCTGGGCATTCCCGAAGGCGTGACTCAGACCGTGCTCCTGCCGGTCGGCTACATGCGCGACGCCGTGATGAAGCCGGCCGAGCGGCTCGCGCCGGGCGAGGTCACCTATTGGAACGCGTGGGGCGTCAAGCGCTCCCCGTGACCAGGAACTGCGGCAGGATCAGCACGAAGCTCCCCTCCGCGAGTGACTGCTTCAGATCGCGCGTAAGCGCCTCGAGCGTAGCCGCGGGCAGGCGCCCCGAAGCGCGCGCGTAGCCGAGCATGTTGAACACGACGGGCGACATGCGCCCCTTCGTGTCCGCGCTCGAGAGCACCTGGATCTTCACGTCGGCGAAGCCCGCGGCGCGCATCGCCCCGAACAGCTTCCGGCCGATGTGCGGCGTGCGGTACGCGGGCGAGGCCGCGGCGAACAGCTCGGCCATGCGCTCCGCGCCCAGCGGCTCCACCGCGAACAGCCCCCAGTCACTGTCGATCACGTGCACGAGCCCGCCGGGCTTCAGCACGCGCCGGAACTCCGCGAGCGTCGCGGCGACGTCGGGCACGTACTCCATCACGTTCTTGCACACGAGCCGGTCGGCGAGCGCGGAGTCGAGCGGCAGCTTGTCGCCGTCACAGCGGTGCCAAGTCACGAACGAGTCGACCGCCTCGCGCTTCGCGCGCGCCGCCGCCCGCTCGAGGAACGCGGCGTTCAGGTCGACGCCGTGCACGCGACCCGTCGGCGCGACGCGGCGCGCGAGCTCGACCGTGAGCCCGCCCGGACCGCAGCCGTAGTCGACCACGACCTGACCGGGCTCGAGCCGCGCGGGCTCGAGCAGCGGCGCGCTCTGCGGCCGCCACTCGAACAGCTGCTCGTACGCGTCGAGCCGCTCCGGCTCGATCTCGACCCAGTGGTCCTTGTAGTAGGTCTCGGCGTTCATGCGCGCAGTCTACGCGCCGCTTGACATGCAACCCACTGGTTGCTCATCATGCGCCCGTGGACGATGTCTTTCGCGCGCTCGCCGATCGGTCGCGCCGCGAGCTGCTCGATCGGCTGCGCGCCGAGCCCGGGGCGACCCTGGCCGAGCTGGCCGAGCCGCTCGATATGTCGCGTCAAGCCGTTTCGAAACACCTGGCGGTGTTGGAGGCGGCGCGGCTGGTCGCTTGTCGTTGGGTGGGCCGCGAGAAACATCACTACTTGAACCCGGTTCCGCTGCTCGAAATCCAGGAGCGCTGGATTTCGAAGTTCGCGGCCAAACGCGCGCGGCGCTTGCTAGAGCTGCGCCGCGCGCTCGAAGAGAAGGAGGAGAAGCGATGAGCCTTCCCGCACTCGTGTTCGAGGTCGAGATCAAGAGTACCCCGGAGAAGATCTGGGAGGCGATCACGAGCCCGGATTGGACGCAGCGCTACTTCTTCGGCACGGCGGTGCGCTCGGATTTCCGGCGCAGCTCCAAGGTCGAGTGGCAGAATCCGGACGGCTCGACGGCGTGCGACGGCGAGATCGTCGAGATCGACGCGCCGCGGCGCCTGGTCACGACCTGGCGCTCGCTGTGGGCGCCGGAGCTCGCGCCCGAGGTCGCGAGCCGAGTGACTTGGGAGATCGAGGAACGCGCCGATGGCTGCGTCTTGCGCGTGACTCATGACCGGCTCGACCACTCGCCCAAGACGCACGACGCGGTGAGCACGGGCTGGCCTGCGCTGATCGGCGGCCTGCGGGACTGCGTCCAAGCAGCGGCATCAGCGCGCTGACCTTGTTTCCCGCCGGCGGCGCGCTCCTGGTCGCCGT
>DATFUE010000236.1:0-3903 GCA_035261165.1 Myxococcota bacterium | reverse complement strand
CCTCGCCGCCGCGCCCGAACACGAACGGATCGCCGCCCTTGAGGCGCACCACTCGCTTGCCCAGCCGCGCCTTCTCGATCATCAGGTCGGCGATCTTGTCCTGCGCGACGCCCTTCGAGCCGTCGCCGCGTTTGCCCACGTCGATGCGCTCGCACGCGGGGTTCGCGAGCTCGAGCAGCGCGGGGTCGATCAGCGCGTCGTAGAGCAGCACCTCGGCGCGCTCGAGCTCGCGCAGCGCGCGCACGGTCAAGAGATCCGGGTCGCCCGGTCCGGCGCCGACGAGCACGACGCGGCCACTCACCCGCGCCCCTCGATCAGCCGGCGCGCGCCGCGCGCGAGCAGCTCGCGACCCAAGGTCGCGCCGAGCATCTCGGGCGCGCCGATCTCGCCCTCCGCCGAGCCCTCCACGCGCTCGCGACCGTCGGGCGAGATCACCAGCGCCCGCAGGCGCAGGCGGATGCCGTGGATCGTGGCGAACGCCGCGATCGGCGTGTGGCAGTCACCGCCGAGCTCGAACAGGAACGAGCGCTCGGCGCGGATCTGCGCCGCGACGTCGCGGTCGTCGAGGCGCGACACGATCTGGTGTACGTCGTCGTCGTCGATGCGCACCTCGAGCGCGAGCGCGCCTTGCCCGCCGGAGGGCACATAGCGCTCGGGATCGAGCGGATCGAGCAGCCGGTCCTCGAGGCCCAGGCGGATCAGGCCCGCCGCCGCCAGAATCACGCCCGCGAGATCCATGGTCTCGATCTTCGCCAGGCGCGTGGGAACGTTGCCGCGCAGCGCCACCGGCTCGAGGTCCGGGCGCAGCGCGCGCAGCAGCGCGGTGCGCCGGGCGGAGCCGGTGCCGACGCGCGCGCCCGGCGGCAGCGCCGCGAAGCGGCGGCCGGCGCCGCCGACGAACGCGTCGCGCGGGTCCTCGCGCTGCGGATACGCGCCGATCGTGAGTCCGTCCGCGAGCTGCGTCGGCATGTCTTTCGCGGAGTGCACGGCGAGGTCGATCGCGCCATCGAGCAGCGCGCGCTCGATCTCGCGCACCCACACCTGCTTGCCGCCGTGCTCGCTGAGCGGGCCTTCGATCCGGTCGCCCTGAGTCATGATCTTCACGATCTCGACCTCGTGGCCGTGCGCGCGCAGCATGCGCGCGACCGTCTCGGCCTGCGCGAGCGCGAGGACACTGCCGCGCGTACCCAGACGCAGCAGCGTCATGACTCCTCCCCGTCGTCGAGCCCGAACAGATCGCGCAGCGCTTCGGCGTAGTAGAGCGACGCGCCCTGCTCCGCCTCGCGCCGCAGCTTCTCGAGCGGCCGGTGCAAGAGCTTGGCGATCAGCGCCTGGGCGACGCGCTCCGAGTCGGCGCCCTGCGTGCGCGCGAGCTCGCCCGCGGCCATGCGCTCGAGCCGCTCGCGCAGCTCGCGCAGGGTCGGCACGTGCGGCAGCACGGCGAGCCAGCGCAGATAGTGATCGGCCTCCTCCCCCGCGATCTCGCGCGCCGTGTCGGCCGCGGCGGCGCGGTGCAGCCGGCCGCGGTCGGCCGTCGCCTCGAGGTCGTCGAGGTCGTAGAGATACACGTTCTCGAGCGCCGCGACCGCGGCGTCGACGTTGCGCGGGATCCCGAGGTCGACGATCAGCAGCGGGTGGCCGCGGCGCTGGTCGAGGGCGCGCTCGAGCTCCGCCGTGCCGAGCAGCGGGCGCTCGACCTGCACCGACGTGATCGCGATGTCCGCTCGCGCGAGCTCGGCGGGCAGCGCCTCGAGCGGATGCGCGGCGCCGCCGTGGCGCGACGCGAGCTCGACCGCGGCTCCGAGAGTGCGATTGACCACGGAGATCTGATCGGCGCCGGCCTCGCGCAAACCGCGCAGGGCCGACTCCGCCATCTCACCCGCTCCGACCAGCAAGACGCGCTTGCCCGCAAAGTCCTCGAAGATCTCGCGCGCCAGCGCGACACCGACGCGCGCCACCGACACCGACGCCTCGCCCAGCGCGGTCTCGCTGCGCATGCGCTTCGCGGCGCGGAAGGCGTGCTGGAAGAGCCGGCCGAGCACCGGTCCGCAGCTGCGCGCGGCGACGGAGGCTCGGTACGCCTCCTTCACCTGGCCGAGAATCTGCGCTTCGCCGAGCACCATCGAGTCGAGCCCGCCGGCGACGCGGAACAGATGGCGCACGACTTCGCCGCCGCGCAGCTCGTAGATCTGCGCGGGCGCCGCGGAGCCGTCGCCCAGCTCCTCGCGCAGGAACCGGTGCATGTGCTCGAGCGCCAGATCGCCGCCCCGCGCTGCCCCGTAGAGCTCGGTGCGATTGCAGGTCGAGAGCAGCGCGCCCTCGTCGAGGCGGGCCTCGGCGACGAGCTTCGCGTCGCGCTCCACGAGCTGAGCCGGCGCCACCGCGTAGCGCTCGCGCACCGACACGGGCGCGGTTCGATACGACAGCCCGATCAAGAACAGGTTCACGGACCCGCTCCGATCAGGTTGATCCCGAGGTACGAGCAGGCGAGAAACAGGAAGCCGAGCACCACGCCGCGCGCCGGCCACGGCCCGCGCTGTTGCCGCAGCAGGCGCGCGCCGACCGGCACGAGATACACGCCCCAGGCGGCGAGCAGGAACAAGGTGTGTCGGTTCCACGGGTCGAGCCGCTGACTCACGCTCCACGCGAAGCCGGTCGCGACCCCGAGCGTGAGCAGCGCGAAGCCGAGCGCCAGAGTCACGTGCTCCGCGTGGTCGAGGCTCTCGAGCGCGGGCAGCCCCTGATGCCACGGCCGGCGGCGCTTCAGCCCGCGTTCCTTCGCGAGATAGCCGAGCCCCGCGAGGCTCGCGAGCGCGAGCAGGCTGAAGCCCGCCGTACCCAACAGCACGTGCGCGTGGGACCAGATACCGGCGCTCTGCGGCGTGTCGAGGTGCGGCGCCGCGAGCTGCAGGCCGAGCACCGCGGGAATCGTGAAGCCCGCCGCGATCGTCGCGACCCAGGGCCCGGAGCTGCGCAGCCCGAGTGCCCTCGGCGCGACGAGCCAGGCGAGCGCGACGCCCCAGCCGATCAGCGAGAGCGCGGCGGGAAAGCTCGAGAGTGGCACCGGCGGACGCTGCAGGTGCAGTCCGTAGAACCCGATCGCGTGCAGCGCCGCCGCGAACGCGACGACGAAGCGAATGCTGCTCGGGTCGCGGCGGTTCCAGCCGAGAAACGAGCCGAACAGATACAGCGCTCCCGCGAAGCCGTGCGCGACCAGCGTCATCGCGCGAGCCTGCGCATGCCGGCGGCGACTTTCTCGGCGTCGTTCACCTGCTCGAAGACGCGGTACGCGGGCTCGCCGAACAGCACGAAGTGCACGGTCTCGAGCGACGTCTCGCCGGCGAAGTGAGTGCGCACCTCGGCGAGCATCAGCTCCGCGCAGCGCTGCATCGAGAACCCGCCGACGCCCGTGCCCAGCGCCGGGAACGCGATCGAGCGCAGCCCGTTCGCGCGCGCGAGCTCGAGGCTGGCCCGGGTGGACGCGCGCAGCGAGGCCTCGCTCACGCGCCCGCCCGGCTCCATCGCGGCTGCGTGAATCACGAAGCGCGCCGGCAGCTGGCCACCCGTGGTGAGCGCCGCTTCACCCAGGGCGACCGGGCCGTGCTCTTCGCATGCCTTCTGGATCGCCGGGCCGCCCCGCCGCTGGATCGCGCCCGCAACGCCGGAGCCCAGCAGCAGCTCGGTGTTGGCGGCATTCACGATCGCGTCCGCGGACACGGCCGTAATATCGCCTTCGGAAAGCAGAATCCGGCCCATCGTCGGGGGATCTTCGCGCCAATGGGAGGGGGCGGCAAGCAGCGGCGGAGTCGCTCCGATACGCTGTGCGCGATGGCGCTTCGCGTCCCAGTCACCTGGCTCGTATCGGCCGTTGCGCTGTTGCTTGCCTGTGCGCCGCCGCCGGCG
>DATFUE010000235.1:0-4614 GCA_035261165.1 Myxococcota bacterium | reverse complement strand
GACAGCGGCATCCACGCGCTGCTCTCCACGATCGAGACCCGACACGGCTGGAAGCCCCTCAGCGACGCCGGCCAGCTCGTCGGCCTCGAGCGCGACGGGCGCACGATCACGCTCGAGCCGGGCGGGCAGCTCGAGCTGTCGGGCGCGCCGCTGGCCACCGTCCACGAGACCGCGCGCGAGTTCAGCGAGCACATCGCGCTCGTGAACGCGATCTCGGCGGAGCTCGGGATCGTCTGGCTCGGCCTCGGCCTGCAGCCGCTAGCGAAGGTCGCCGATCTGCCGCGCATGCCGCGCGAGCGGCACCAGATCATGCGCGAGTATCTCGGCAGGCGAGACACTCTCGGTCTGCACATGATGCACGCCACCGCCGGGGTGCAGGCGAACTTCGACTTCGCCTCCGAGGCCGACGCGGCGCGCAAGCTCCGGCTGGCGCTCGCGGCGTCGCCGGTGTCGACGGCGCTGTTCGCGAATTCGCCGCTCAGCGAGGGCAAGCCGAACGGCTTCCAGTCGATGCGCGCCGAGGTCTGGCGACACACCGATGTCGATCGCTGGAGCCTCCTGCCGTTCGCGTTCGACCGCGACTTCGGCGAGGGCACCGCCTACCGCCGCTACGCCGAATGGGCGCTCGACGTGCCGATGTTCCTGATCGTGCGCGACGGCCACAGCCTGGCGGCGAACGGCCTCACGTTTCGCGAGTTCATGGCACGCGGCTTCCAGGGCCAGCGCGCCACGCTCGCGGATTGGGTCGTCCACCTGACGACCGTGTTCCCCGAGGTGCGGATGAAGGGCGTCATCGAGACGCGCGGCGTTGACGCCGTTCCCGGCGCGCAGGTATGCGCGCTGCCCGCCTTCTGGAAGGGCCTGCTCTACGACGACGATACGCTCGCCGCGGGCCTGGACCGGCTGCGCCGCTGGAGCTTCGCCGACGTCGATGCGCTGCACGCCGCGGTTGCCCGCGACGGGCTTCGCGCCAAGGGCCCCGACGCGCCGGTCCTCGAGGTCGCGCGCGAGCTCCTGGCGCTGTCCCGGCGCGGGCTCCAGCGGCTCGGCGCCCTAGACGAGCGCGGCCGGGACGAGTCGCTCTACCTCGAGCCCCTGGCGCGCGTGGTCGAGCGCGGCGCCAGTCCCGCGGCCCAGCTGCTCGAGGCTTGGAACGGGCCGTGGAAGCAGGAGATTTCCCGGCTGGTCGAATACGTGAAGTACTGATCCGGTCCGACCCCGGTCTGGCGCTCCTGGGCGCAACTTTCCCGCAACTGCGCGGTTGACCCGCAAGAGACGCGTCCGATAGGCTACGCGCCGATTCCACGGGAGGACTCTCATGTATCGCTCGCTTGCCACTCGATTTGCCGTTGCGTTCGCGCTCATTCTCGGCCTCGCGCTGAACGCCTCGGCGCAGAGCCAGGCTGAGTTCAAGCGCGAGCTGAAGGCCATGCAGACGCTCTACAAGGAGCCTGGCCTGATGGAAGTCACCGTGAAGTCCATGCGCGGCATGATGATGCTCACCGGCAACACCGCGACTCCGGAGCAGAGCGCGAAGGCGGAGGAGATCATCAAGGGGATGCGCGGCGTGAAGGAAGTCCGCAACCGCATCCGCGTCGGCAAGGTCGACGACTGCGCCGCGGTGAAGGACGCCGACCTGATGGCCAAGGTCGAGAAGGAAATCGCGAACGACGAGGAGCTGACGCAGGCGCGGCGCAAGGTCGACATCGCGATCAAGGATCGGAACGTCGTGCTGAAGGGCAGCCTGAAGGACTACTCGCAGGCCGGCTCGCTGGTCTATCTGGTGAAGCGCGTGCCCTGCTTCAACTCGCTGAACTTCGACGAGCTCGACTACTGATCCGCGCGCTCGGCGCAGCGCAACGGGGGGCCGCGGCCGACGAGGCTGCGGCCCTTCGCTTTAGTTGACCCGCCGGAACGCGGCTCTAGCGTTGCGAGCCACTGTGAGCGAAGCCAATACGATCACCATCGAGCTCGGTGGGGAGCGCCTCGACGTCCCCGTTCGCGTGCCGCTGTTGCCGGTGCGAAACACCGTCGTGTTTCCGGGTGTGACCCTGCCGCTCTCGGTGGGACGGGCGGCATCGTTGGCCGCCGTGCAGGCGGCGGCGCGCAACGGTGGCTTCCTGGCGGTCGCGACCCAGCGTGCGCCCGAAACCGAGACGCCGCGCCTCGAGGATCTCTACCCCGTCGGCACGCTGACCAAGATCGTCCACCTGGCCGAGACCGGATCGGGCATCTCCGTCGCCGTGGTCGGCCTGGCGCGCGTGCACCTTCAGGCGCTGCACGACGCCGGCACGCACGCCGACGTCGACACGGAAGTGCTGCCCGACCTGCTCGACAAGACGCCCGAGGCCGAGGCCGCGCGCCGAACCGTGCAGCGACTGGGCAAGGAGCTGGTCGCCCTGCGCGACGACATCCCCGAGGAGGCCGCGCAGATCCTCGATCGCTTCGATGACCCCGCGCGGCTCGCCGACGTGATCGCGTTCAACGGCACGATGCCGCTGGTCGAGAAGGTCGAGCTGCTGGCGCAGCAAGACGTGCTCGCGCGGCTGCGCACGCTGATGCGCTATCTGATGCGCGAGATCCGCATCGCGGAGGTCTCGAAGACCTTCGCCGAACGCGCCGCCGGAGAGATCGGCGAGGACGAGCGCCGCAAGCTGCTGCGCGAGCAGCTGCGCAAGATCCGCGCGGAGCTGGGCGAGAACGACGAGCAGGGCGTCGAGGGCGACGAGCTGCGCGATCGCGTCGAGAGCGCGGACCTCTCGCCCGAAGCGCGCGAGGTCGCGGAGCGCGAGGTGGGCCGTCTCTCGGGCATGCCGACTCACTCCCCCGAGCGCTCGGTCGCGCGCACCTACGTCGAGTGGCTGCTCGATCTGCCGTGGAAGACGCAGACCGAAGACAACCTCGACCTCGAGCACGCGCGCCGCATCCTCGACGAGGATCACTACGATCTCGAGAAGGTGAAGGAGCGCATCCTCGAGTATCTCGCGGTGCGCCGCTTGGTGTCGGACCCGAAGGGCCCGATCCTGTGCTTCCTCGGTCCCCCGGGGGTCGGCAAGACGTCGCTGGGCAAGTCGATCGCGCGCGCGATGGGCCGCAAGTTCGTGCGCGCCTCGCTCGGGGGCGTGCGCGACGAAGCGGAGATCCGCGGCCATCGGCGCACGTACGTCGGCGCCCTGCCCGGCCGGATCCTGCAGAGCCTGAAGACCGCGGGCACGCGCAATCCCGTGTTCATCCTGGACGAGATCGACAAAGTCGGCATGGACTACCGCGGCGACCCGTCGTCGGCGCTGCTCGAGGTGCTCGACCCGGAGCAGAATTCGAGCTTCAGCGACCACTACATCGAGGTGCCGTTCGACCTGTCCAAGACCCTCTTCGTCGCAACGGCGAACCGCGCGGACACGATTCCGGCGCCGCTGCTCGACCGCATGGAGATCATCGAGCTGCCTGGCTACACGGCGACCGAGAAGCTGCGCATCGGGCGCGACCACCTGTTGCCGCGGCAGCTCAAGGAGCACGGACTCACTCCCGAGTCACTGGAGCTATCGGACGAGGTGATCCTGCGCCTGGTCGAGGGTTACACGCGCGAAGCGGGCGTGCGCAGCCTCGAGCGGAACATCGCCTCGCTCGTGCGCAAGGCCGCGCTGAAGATCGCCGAGGGCGTGAGCTCGAAGACGCTGGGCGTCGACGACTTGGGCAAGCTGCTCGGGCCGGCGCCCTTCTCGCAGGAGAAGGTCGAGCGCACCGAGCGGCCCGGCGTAGCGACGGGCATGGTCTGGACGCCCGTCGGCGGCGACCTCGTGTTCGTCGAATCGGCGCTGATGGAGGGCAAGCCCGAGCTGAATCTCACCGGCCAGATGGGCGACGTGATGCGCGAGTCCGCCGAGGCCGCGCTCTCCTACGTGCGCACCAACGCCGAGTCACTCGGCATCGCGGCGGACACGTTCGAGAAGAACCGCATCCACGTGCACGTGCCGGCGGGCGGCCAGCCGAAGGACGGCCCGTCGGCGGGCGTGACGATGGTGGTGTCACTCGCCAGCCTGCTCACGGGCAAACCGGTGCGCGACGACGTCGCGATGACCGGCGAGATCACCCTGCGCGGCCAGGTCCTGCCCGTGGGCGGAATCAAGGGCAAGGTGCTGGCGGCGCACCGCGCCGGCATCAAGGAGCTGATCCTGCCCAGCCGCAACGCGAAGGATCTCGAGGAAGTGCCGGCCGAGGTGTTGTCGAGCTTCAAGATCCACCTCGTCGATCAGTCCATGGATGCGGTGCGCGAGGCGATCCCCGGCATTGGCTGACGGCGTCGCGCTCCTGCGCCTGGGCCGCAGCGACAAGGCCGCCGCGCGCGCCCGGCTGCGCGAGCTCGCGCCCGCGGAGCTGGCATCTCTCGCGCAGGAGCTCCGGCCCGAGTCGCGCAGCGAGTTCCTGATGCTCGTCGAGCGGCCCGAAGACGTGGTGCCGCTCCTACCCGAGGCCGAGCTCGTGCACACGGTGCGCTCGGGCGGCATGAGCGACGCCGCCTGGCTGCTCGAGCTCGCGACGCCGGAACAGCGGGTGGCCTGCTTCGACCTCGATTGCTGGACCGGCGCGGAGCTCTCGATTCCGCGCGTGCAGGAG
>DATFUE010000234.1:0-2141 GCA_035261165.1 Myxococcota bacterium | reverse complement strand
CTCAGCTTCGGCGCGGGCTACTTCTTCTCGCGCTACGCGTTCCCGCTGTCGCCGTTCCTGGCGCTGCTCTTCGGGGCGGTGCTGCGGCGCGGCTGGGAAGCCGCCGACTCGGGCGCGTGGAGTTGGGCGCCTGCGACGGCGGGGCTCGTGATCTGCGCGCTCGCGCTCGGACTCGACGCGCGCCTATACCGGAACGGGACCTCGCACATGCACTTCCAGGTGGTCGAATGGGTGGAGGAGCACGTTCCGAACGACGCATGGGTGGCAGCGCCGCAAACCGGCACGCTCGGCTTCTTCCACGATCGAACCATAAACCTGGACGGCAAGGTCAACCCGGCCGCGCTGGCCGCCCGCCGCGCCGATGGTGAGGCGACGCGCTACTTCCTCGAGCAGCGGCAGATCCAGTATCTCGCGGATTGGGAGGGGATCGCGATCTGGGCCAAGGAGCCGCGAATCGCGGCTCAGTTCGACCTGATCGTGGACGATCCGGCGCGGAACCTCGCGGTCCTGCGGCGTCGAGAGCGCGCGAGTCAGCAATGATCGGATACGCCCTCGTGCGGGACGTCGGCGCGCAGGCCCTCCACTGGAGCGGCTGGAGCGCGCCGGGCCGGAGGCTGCGCGGGAAGCTCAGCATCGCGACCTTCCACCGCGTGCTTCGCCCGGAGGAGCGGGCCGAGTATCCGCTCGCGGAACTCGTCGTGACGCCGGAGGAGCTCGGCGTCCTGCTCGAGTCACTCGCCGAGCGCTTCACCTGCACGACGCTCGCGGATGCGGCGGAGCGCTGGAGGGTCGGGGACGATCCCGAGCGGCCGCTCCTTGCGCTCACCTTCGACGACGGCCAGCTCGACAACGCGACCCGCGCGCTTCCGGTGCTCGCGGCACACGGCGTCCGGGCGAGCTTCTTCATCGTCTCGAGCGCGGCCGCGAACGGCGAGAGTCTCTGGCACGACCGGATCGCGTTTGCGCTCCCGCGAGCCATGCAGCGAGATGCCGGCGCGGCGCGGGCGCTCCTCTCGGAGCTGTCGGGCGAGTCACTGCTGGGCAGCGAGTTTCCGCGCGACGCCGCCCGGGTCGTGGAGCGGGCGAAGCGCGATTTCCAGTCGGCCGCGGGACGCGAGGCCTGGATCGCGCGCCTGGAGCGCGCCGCCGGCGGCGCCTGGCGGCCGGCATGGGACGGCATGCTGCGCTGGGACGACCTGCGCGCGCTTCACGCGGCCGGGCACGAGATCGGATCGCACAGCCACTCGCACCCGCTGCTTCCCGATTGCAATGACCAGGAGCTCGAGCGTGAGCTCGCGCAGTCGAAGCTCGAGATCGAACGCGCGATCGGCGCGCCGGTGAGCTCGTTCTGTTACCCGAACGGTGACTCGAACCCCCGCGTTCTCGCCGCGGTCGAGAAGGCCGGCTACGCGCGCGCGGTCACGACGCAGCACGGCTGGAACGCGCGCGGCGCGGCGATGTTCGCCCTGCGCCGCTGCGACCTCACGTACGCTCACTGCGTGGACCGTTCGGGCCGCTTCTCGCCGGCGCGCCTCGCCTGGCGCCTCGGGCGTTCATGATCGGCTACCTCGCCAGCGCCTATCCGACTATCTCGCATACCTTCATCCGGCGCGAAGTGACTGCGCTGCGCGAGCGAGGTCTCCAGATCCGGACGTTCTCGATTCGGCGTCCGCCCGCCGACGCGCCCCTGAGTCAGACGGATCGCCGCGAGGAGGCGCAGACCTGGTATCTGCAGCCTGCGGCCCCCGGATCGACGCTCGCGGCACACTGGCGCGAGCTGCTGCGCGGCCCGAGGCGGTATGCCCAGGCGCTCGGCATCGCGCTGCGCAACCGTCCGCCCGGCGCGCGCGCCGCGCTCTGGTCGCTCTTCTACTTCGCGGAAGGGGCGATCCTCGCGGACTCTCTGCGCAGCGCCGGGATACGCCACCTGCACGTGCACTTCGCGCATGCTGCCGCCGATGTCGCGCGCGTCGCCTGCTTCCTGTCGGGCATTCCCTGGAGCTTGATGCTGCACGGCACGGCCGACTACGAGTACCCCGCGGTGCTCACGCTGGCGGACAAGCTGCGCGCGGCGCGCTTCACCGCCTGCGCGTCTTGGTTCGTGCGCGCGCAGGCGCTGCGCGCCATCCCGCCGGAGCTGT
>DATFUE010000233.1:0-3654 GCA_035261165.1 Myxococcota bacterium | reverse complement strand
CGCGCTCGCGCTCGGAGCGCTGCGCGCGCGCCGCGCGAAGAAGCTCTCGACGACGGCGCAAGTCACGTTCGCCGCGGCCGTCGCGCTGATCGCGTTCCTGCCTCAGAGTCACGAGCTGCGCTACTGGCTGTTCGTCCCGCTTGGACTCGCGATCGCGACCGCGCTCGGCCTCGCCGCGGACGTCGCGGGTCCCGCGCGCTCGCTGCGCACCGCGCTCGTCGTCGGCGCCGCCTTCGTGCTGTTCGCGCTTCGCCCGTTCGAGCTCGACGCGCGGCCGCCCGAAGCGCTCGCGCCCGCCAAGGCCGTCGCGTTCTGGGCGGAGCAGAGCGCGCACCCGCGGCCGGAGCCCGTGCGCATCTGCGACGTCAACCCGGAGGGGATCTTCTATGCGGGGCCGCGCTTCCGCGAGTACCGCGTCGTCGCCTGCTTCGGCTGGCAACAGGCGGCCGACACCGAACGGTGACGGCTCAGCGGCAGAGCGCGGCGAGCTCGGGGTAGGGCGGCCAGGTCGCGTTCGGGTCGTCGCCGCGCATCGCGGTCTCGACTTGATACAGGAACGAGCTGCCCCAGCTGCGCGCGAAGCGCGGGTCGAGGTGGTACACCGAGTCCTGCAGGGCGTCGTCGAGCGACACGAAGCGCACGCCCATCGCCTCGTACTCGTCGAGCAGGTCCTCGATCATCTCTGCGGTGAACGCGCCGGCGTGCAGCAGCAGGACCTGCTTGATGCGCCGGCCGAAGAGGCTCCGCGCCAGGCGGTCGGACGCGAGCAACGTGTCGTGCGCGGCGCGCCGGTAGCGCACGCGCAGCTTGTCGATGCCGCGTTCGTCGGCGTCGCCGCTCGAGCAGCGCGCGAAGATCGGGAACCACTGCCAGTCCTCGAAGTCGACCGTGACTTCGGCGATGCGGTAGCCGCGCTCGAACAAATGAGCGCGGACCGCCTGGCGCGTCGCCTGACTCGTGCCCTCCTGGAGGAACGGATAGCGGAACACGCGCCAGTCACGACCCGGCTGCGGCCGACCCTGGACTGACTCGAGCAGCGTCTCGTTCTTGCGCACGTCCGCATAGAAGTCGCCGAGCGGAACGCGCGCGAGGTCGAGATGCGAGTACGTGTGATTGCCGACCAGGTTGCCCGCGCGCACCCAGGCCTCGAGCGCCTCGCGGTCCTCGGGGTGCTCCTCGATGCGGCGGCCGTTCACGAAGCCGGTCACGGGCGGCAGGTGGTGTCGCTCGAAGGCCGTCACCAGCCTGTGCAGCACGGGCTCGGCGGCGGTCCCGTCGCTCGGAAACGGCATGCGCGTGAGGTCGTCGACCGTGATCGCGACCTCGATCGGGGCGTCCGACTCCGGGGGCTCGGGCTGGCGCACGGCGCGCACGCCGAGGACCCCGGCGCCGGCGGCGACGATCGCGACCCAGCGCAACAGCTGCGGCAGCTTTTCCCTCAAGGACTCCTCCGGCTCGCGCGCCATTGCGCGCTGATCGGATGCCGCGTGGCCCGAGCTGAGACGTCACCGAATTTGCCGAGATTCGGCAAGCCTGGCGCGTTTGCGACAGAATGACCGGATGCCGGGAAGTCAAGCGAGGGGCGCGCGGGGCGTGCTCGTGATTCCCTCGTTCAACGAAGCACCGCGACTGCCCGCGCTCCTGGCGCGCATCGAGGCCGAGAAGACGGGGCTCGAGGTCGTGGTGGTGGACGACGGCTCGCGGGACGCGACCGCCGAGCTGGCCGCGCGCGCCGGCGCCACCGTGCTGCGCCATCCCTTCAATCTCGGCTACGGCGCCGGGCTGCAGACGGGTTACAAGTACGCGCTCGAGGTCGGCGCGAGGTGCGTGGTTCAGATGGACGCCGACGGCCAACACGACCCGAGCGACATCCGGCGCCTGCTCGCGCCGCTCGAGCGCGGAGAGTGCGATCTCGTGATCGGCTCGCGCTTCCTCGCGCCGACCGGCTACGAGATGGGCTTCACCCGCACCCTCGGCCGGCGCTTCTTCGTCGGGCTGGCGCGGGCGTTCGGCATTCGAGTCACGGACCCGACGTCCGGCTTCCAGGCGCTCGGCCGACGCGTGCTCGAGCTCTACGCAGGTGACTCGTTTCCGAGCGACTATCCGGATGTCGACGTGCTCCTGACCGCGCACCGCCACGGCCTCGCGGTGCGCGAGATCTCCGTCGAGATGCACGCGTCGCAGCGCAAGTCGACGCTGCACGGCGGGCTGCGCTCGGTCTGGTACGTGTACAAGATGCTGCTCGCGGTCTGGGCCGCATCCGCAGGAGGGACGAAATGAACGACGCGGAGACGCTCGCGCACCTGCGCGAGCTGTTCCTCGACAACCCGGATCTGGAGGCGGCGCGCTGGCTCGCGCTCTCGATCTCGCTCGCGCTCGTGGCCGCGGTGCTCTTCCTGGTGCGGCGCCGGGGGCTGCGCGAGGAGTACACGCCGATCTGGCTCGCGGTCTCGGCGGCGCTCGTGTTCGTGTCGCTGCGCATCGATCTCCTGCGCGAGCTGACGCGCGCGATCGGCGCCTGGACGCCGAGCTCGACCCTGTTCTTTCTCGGCGAGCTGTTTCTCGTCGCGATCTGTCTCAACTACGCAGTGCGCCTGTCGCGCGCGAGTCTCTTGATCAAGAACCTGGCGCAGGAGATCGCGCTGCTGCGCGCGCAGGTGGAGAAGCTCGCCGCGCGAGGGGAGGACGCGCGTGAGTGAGTCCGTCCCGGAACGCGTCCCGTTCCCGCCGCAGCCCGCGGACGTCGCCTGGCCGAGCGGCGCTTGGCCGCTGGGCGAGCCGCCGCCGGGCTTTCGCGAGCCGGAGGCGCTCGATCTGGGCAGGACGCACGCGCTCGCCGTGATCTGGCGCGGCCGACTCGTGTACGAGCGCTACGGGCCCGAGCACGGTCCGGACAGCGCGCTGATCTCCTGGTCGGTCGCGAAGAGCTTCGTGCACGCGCTGATCGGGCTGCTCGTGCGCGACGGCAAGCTCGATCCCGCCGCGCGCGCCGGCGTGCCGCAGTGGCAAGCGCCGGGCGACGCGCGCGCCGCGATCACGCTCGATCAGCTGCTGCGCATGTCGAGCGGTCTCTTCTGGCGCGAGGACTACGTCGATGCGCAGAACTCGGACGTGATCGAGATGCTCTTCGGCGAAGGCCGGGACGATGTCGCCGCGTTCGCCGCGCATTACCCGCTCGCGCACCGCCCCGACACCGTTTGGTGCTATTCGAGCGGCACGAGCAACCTCTTGTCCGCGCTGGCGGGACGCTCGCTCGGTGGCGCCGACGCGGCGCGCGACTATCTGCGCCGCGAGCTGTTCGCGCGCCTCGGCATGGCGAGCGCGACCGCGCGCAGCGATGCGGCCGGCACCTGGATCGGCTCCTCGTTCGTGTTCGCGAGCGCTCGCGACTTCGCGCGCTTCGGCCTGCTGTATCTGCGCGACGGCATCTGGGAAGGCGAGCGCGTCCTCCCCGAGGGCTGGGCCGACCACGCGCGCAGAGTCACCCCGGGATCCGCCGGCGAGTACGGCGCGCACTGGTGGCTGCCGTCGCTGGGCGAGGGGAGTTTCTCCGCGAACGGCTATCAGGGCCAGTACGTGTTCGTAGCGCCCGCGCGCGACGTGGTCGCGGTTCGGCTGGGTGAGTCGACCGCCGACCAGCAGCCGCTCGTGAAG
>DATFUE010000232.1:0-3740 GCA_035261165.1 Myxococcota bacterium | reverse complement strand
GCCGCTCGTGGTCTCCGCGCCGCCGGGTCCGCGGCCGGAGCCGCGCGCGCCGGCGCGCAACTGGCCCGCGCTGCAGCACGAGCTCTGGGAGCGGATCATCGACAAACCGCCCGGCTTCGATCACGGCGCGGACGAGCGCGTCGCCGAGCTCTTCGCGGACGACCGCGCCGTGCGCGCCCCGCGCGGGCTGCGCGTGTACAGCGACGCCTACGGCGAGAACCTGCGGCGCGCGCTGGCGACGAACTTTCCGGTGCTCGCGTGCGTGCTGCGGCCGGACGACTTCGCGGCTCTGGCCGCGGACTACGTGCGAGCGCACCCGCCGCGCAGTCACGACTACCGCGAGCTCGGCGTGCACCTGGCCGGGTTCATCGAGACGCACGCGCTGCGCGCGGACTACGGCGTGGCGCCCACTGCGCTGGCGGACGTCGCGCGGCTCGAGCAGGCACAGCTCGAAGCGCAGGAGGAGATCGACGCGACCGCGCTCGTCGCCCCCGCCGCGCTCGCCGAGATTTCCAGCGAGAAGTGGGGCGACGCGCGCTTCGCGTTCGCGCGCGCGCTGCGCCTGGTGCGCGCGAGTCACGACGTGCTGCCGGCGGTCGAGGCCGTCGCCCGCGGTACGCCGCCGCCCCGACCGGAACGCCGCCAGGTCGCCTACCTCGTGCAGCGCAGCAACGGATCCGTGCGGAGCGACCGGATCCCCGCGCTCGACGCGGCGCTCTTCGAGTCACTATTCGCGGGAGATACTTTCGCCGAGGCCTGCGACGCCGCTCGGGAGCGCCTCGGCGCCGATCTCGCCGACGCAGCCCGATCCGCCGCTGCGCTCCTCGTCCGCGCGAGCGCGCGCGGCCTGCTCGCGGGCGTCTCGCTCTTCGCTACTCGGTCTCCAGCTCCCACACGTTGAACGCCGCGTCGAGTCTGCCCGCGCGGCGCTTCAGGATCTCCCGCTGCTCCGGGTGGGTCAGGATGTAGAGCTCCCTGCGCTCGATCGCCCGCACGACGCGCCGCGCGAGCTCCTCGGGCTTGACGGTGCCGCCCACCAGTGGAGGGGCGTCACCGCCCGTCTGCGGCAGATCCGTGCCCGGCGGGTTGCGCAGCTCGGCGGGGCGCATGCGCAGCGAGTTCTCGTTGATGTTCGTCTCGACGATCATCGGACACAGGACCGAGGCGCCGATGCCCTGGTCGCGCAGCTCGACGAAGAGTGACTCGGTGAGTCCCACGACCGCGAACTTCGAGGCGCAGTACACCCCCAGCCAGCGCATGCCGACGAGCCCGGCCATCGACGCGGTGTTCACCACGTGCCCACCCTGCCCCTGCGCGATGATTCGCGGGACGAACGTCTGCACGCCGTTCACCACGCCCCAGAAATTCACATTCATGGTGAACTCCCAGTCCTTGCGCGTGGACTTCGCGATCGGCCCGAAAGTCGCTACCCCCGCGTTGTTGCACACGATGTGCAGCGCGCCGAAGCGGCGCAGCGCGGCCTCCGCGAGCGCTTCGACGCTCTCCGGTCTGGAGACGTCGGTGCGCACGCCGACCACTTCCGCGCCCGATTTCTCGAGGTCGCGAACGACCCCCGCGAGCCCCCGCTCGTCGAGGTCCGCGAGCACGAGCTTCGCGCCGCGCGCCACGAACGCTCTGCCCAGCGCCGCTCCGATTCCGCCCGCGCCACCCGTGATCACCGCTACTCGGTCTTTGAAGGGGTCCATGCGCGCATCATAGACTGCGGCGCCATGCAGGAGCCCGCCGCGATCGCCGTCCCGCCCGAGCGCCTGCGCACGTTCGCGGCCTTCGGCGTGCGCGACTTCCGCGTGCTGTGGGCGGGCACCTGGGCCTCGTACATCCCGTTCTTCATGGCGAACGTGGTGAACGGCGTGGTCGCCTTCCATCTCGCGCACGTGAATCGCGCGGTGGGCACGGTGGTGTTCGCGCAGGGCGTCGCGATGGCGGTGCTCGCGCCGATCGGCGGCGCGGGCGCGGACCGCTGGCCCAAACGCCGCGTGCTGGCGCTGTCTCAGTCCGCGGCGGCGGCGGTGTTCGGGGTGTTTGCGCTCTTGCTCGCCTTCGATCGCTTGAGCATCGCCGCGCTCTCCGGCGGCGCGTTCGTGCTCGGCATCTCGATCTCGTTTCTCGGCCCGGCGCGGCAGGCGTTCGCGGCCGAGCTCGTCGGGCCGGAGCTGCGCGGCAACGCCGTCGCGCTGAATCAGGTGCCACTCACCGGCTCGCAAGTGCTCGGGCCGGCGATCGCGGGCCTCATGCTCGCGTCGCCCTTCGGCGCGACCGGCGCGTACGCGCTGATGGGCGCGCTCTACGCCACCTCCGCGCTGTCACTCCTCGCGCTGCCGCACTCGATCGCGCGCGCCAACGCCGCGGAGACTCACGTGCTGGAGGACCTGCTGATCGGGCTGCGCTACGTGGTCTCGCACCGGCGGCTCCGACTGCTGGTCGGCTTCTTCGTGTGCGTGATCATGATGGGCTTCTCGTACATCACGGTGCTGCCGGGCCTGGTCGAGCACGCGCTCGGCCGCTCGGCCGACGCCGTGCCCCCGCTGTTCTTCACGAGCGCGCTCGGCGGGCTCCTCGTCACGCTCGTGACCGCGCGACTCGCCGGCTCGAGCCGCGCGCTGCCGGTGTTCGTCGGCATGCCGTTCGTGCTGGCGGCGGGCCTGCTCGGCCTGTATCTCGCGCCGAGCTACCCGCTGGCGATCGCCGCGATGTTCCTCGTGGGCATCGGCTTCGGCGGCTTCCAGACGCTGAACGCCGCGGTGATCGTGCAAGTGACCGAGCCCGCCTACTTCGGCCGCGTGTTCTCGCTCTCGATGCTGGCGTTCGCGGGGGTTTCGCTGATGAGTCTGCCCGTCGGCATCCTGGCCGACGCAATCGGCGAGCGCGCGACGTTGGCGACGCTCGCGGGTGTTGTGCTTGCGTTCGCGCTTCTTGTAGGAATGCGCTTGCTTCGAACGAGCGGCGGCTAGTCCGGCGACGCGCAGCGGCGCTGCTCGAGGCTGGTCCGCTTTTTGCTGTTTCGGAGCGCCGTGCTTCACCGGGCCCTCGGCGTCCTGACCTGCGTCTTCGCGCTCGGCTGCGCGGGCTTGCCCGAGCTCGGCCCCGTCACGACCCTGCAGGACGCGACCCCGCGCGTGCGGACGTCGCCGGCCGAGCTCTCCGCGGCGCGCAGCGCAGCGATTCTGAAGGAGCAAGACAAGCCGGACGAACCCACGCTGCTCGCGCGCCACCTGGCCACCATGCAGAAGATCAGCCCGAAGCCGTGGGTCGCGGGCAACCGGGCCCAGCTCCTGGTCGACGGTCCCGCGAGCTATCGCGTGATCTTCCGCGAAGTCGCGGCGGCGCGTGACCACGTGAACATCGAGACCTACATCCTGGAAGGCGACGAGATCGGCGACAAGCTCTCGCAGCTCTTGATCGAGAAACAGTCACAAGGTGTACAGGTCAATTTGTTGTACGACGCGGTCGGCTCGATCGGAACTTCGGACGAGTTCTTCGACCGTCTGCGCAGTGCCGGCGTCCGTGTCTGTGCGTTCAATCCCCTCCTGCCCAGCCGCGGACGCGTCGCCGATCCGAATCAGCGCGACCACCGCAAGCAAGTCATCGTCGACGGCCGCGTCGCCGTGAGCGGCGGGATCAACTTCAGCAGCGTGTATTCGCGGGGCTCGGCGGGCAGCGGAAACGCGTCTCCGCCGAGCGTGAAGAGTGGCTGGCGCGACACGAACATCGAGGTGCGC
>DATFUE010000231.1:0-5617 GCA_035261165.1 Myxococcota bacterium | reverse complement strand
AACGGCGACCTGCAGTACGGCCCCGGCGACGGCCACGGAAAGGGCAAGGACAAGGGCCACGGAAAAGGGAAGGACAAGGACAAAGGCAAGGGGAAGGACAAGTGACTCCCGACGAAGTTCAGAGTCACCTGAAGCGCATCGAGGCGGACGGCTACACGATCATCGAGGAGGCCTTCCCGGCGAGCGAGGCCGGCGCGCTGCTCGCCGAGCTCGCGCGCCTGGAGGGGGAGCTGGCGATCGAATTCGCCAGCAACACCTTCGAGGGCCAGCGCACCAAGCGCGTCTACAACCTGCTGGCGCACGGGCCGCGCTTCGAGGCGATTCCGGTGCACCCGAACGTGCTGCCGGTCGTCGAGGGCGTGCTCGACTCGGGCTGTCTCGTCTCGTCGCTCTCGTCGATCGCGATTCACCCGGGCGAGACCGCGCAGCCGATTCACGCCGACGACCAGCTGCTGCCGCTGGCGAAGCCGCACGTCGCGACGGTGTGCAACTCGATGTGGGCGCTCACCGACTTCAGCGAGGAGAACGGCGCGACCCGCATCATCCCCGGCTCGCACGTGCGCGATCACAGTCCGGTGTACGGCTCGGAGCACGCCTCGATCCCCGCCGTGATGCGCCGCGGCAGCGTGCTCGTCTGGCACGGCAGTCTCTGGCACGGCGGCGGCGCGAACCGCAGCCGTGGAATTCGCGTCGGCATCGCCATGAACTACTGCGCCGGCTGGATCCGCCAGCAGGAGAACCAGCAGCTCGGCATCTCTCTCGAGACCGCGCGCGGCTTCTCGCCCCGCCTGCGCGAGCTCGTCGGCTACGGCGTCTACCGCGGCCTGATCGGCCACATCGACAAGCACAGCCCGGTCGAGCTGCTCGGTGAGTCGAGCGACAAGAGAGTGTTCGACTCGTAACTCACTCCGAGGGCGGCACCTCGCGCGGCGCGAGCTCGGTGAGCGCGGTGCCGCCGACGGCGGATTCCTCGGCGATCTTCTCGAGCAGCGCGTCGCCGCCGGCGTCCTTGAACAGCTGCTTCATCACCGCGGGCACGTTGTAGTCCGCGGGCATCCTCGGCACGTTGCGCTGCTTGCGGGCGAGCGCGGCATCGACGACCGGTGCCAGGCGCGCGGCTTTCTCGTCGCGTTGCTTCTGATCGCGGTCCTTGAACTCGGGGAGGATCTCGCGGCCGAAGAGCTCGAGCGCCTCCATGATGTGCTCGTGCCGGTTCTTGCCGGCCTGCAGCACGAAGATGAGCTGGTCGACGCCGGCCGACTCGAAGCGGCGCAGGTAGCCGCGCAGCTGCTCGGGCGTGCCGACGGCGCCGCGCAGCGCCGAGGACTTCCCCTCGGCGACCTTCGCGCCCAGCTCCTGTCGCTCGGCGATCGCGAGCTCGGAGTTGTAGCCGCGCTCGTGGCGCTTGGCCTGGAAGTCCTTCCACAGGTCGGTCGTACCGGGGACGTGATTGCCAAACGCAGCGTAGAAGGCCAGCGAGTAGCCGAAGAAGTTCCCGCCCTCGAGCCCGCGGCGAATCGCTTCCTTCTCGTCGCGGTGCACCATCATGGGAGTCACGCAGGCGACGTCCGTATTCACGAGCTCGCCGATCGGCGTGCACTTCGCGAGCCGCTTCTCGTGCGCCTCGGTCCAACCGCGCGCCTCCTCGGGATCGATGAACGCGAACGTGAGTGACCCGAGGCCGAGCTCTGCGGCCATCATGATCGTGTCGCGGCGCGAGCACGCGACCCAGAGCGGCGGGTGCGGGCGCTGGAAGGGCTTCGGCACGACGTTGCGCGGCGGCATCTTGACCCACTTGCCGTCGACGCCGCCGAACGGTGTCTCCGTGAGACAGCGCACCGCGACCTCGAGCCCCTCGCGCCACTGCTCGCGCTTCAGGAACGGGTCGACGTTGAAGCCGCCCATCTCGCCGGTGGTCGCCGACTCACCCGAGCCGAACTCGACCCGCCCGCCCGAGACCAGGTCGAGCGTCGCGACGCGCTCCGCCGTGCGCGCGGGGTGGTTGTAGAGCGGGGACGTTTGGATGATGCCGTGGCCGAGGCGGATGTTCTTCGTGCGCTGACTCGCCGCGGCGAGAAACACCTCGGGCGCGCTCGAGTGCGAGTACTCCTCGAGGAAGTGGTGCTCGACCTCCCACACGTACTCGATGCCCAGCCTGTCCGCGAGCTCGACCTGCTCGAGCGCGTTTTGCATGAGGCGGAACTCGTCGTCCTCGGCCCACGGCCGCGGCAGCTGGTGCTCGTAGAAAATTCCGAAGCGCATCCCGGTCTCCCTCGCGCCTTCCGCGTGCGGCCATTCTACCCAAACGCGCTTCGCGATTTTTCGAGGGGCTCGGGCTGGCGCAAGCGGCGCAAGGCGTCGCATCCTCCCCATCGGCGCACGAGCGACCGATGGAAGGAGATGCACACGGAAGCGCTGCCCAAGCACGACGTCATGGGTCCGGTCACGCGCGCGCTCGAGGCGGGCGCGATCGCCGCGGCGGCCGCGCTGGTGCTCGCCAACTTCGCGCGCTTCGCGGGTGCGCCGCTGCTGCTCGGGTGGTGGCTGCCGCTCGCGCTCGCCGGGGGCGCGATCGCGGCGGACTTCGCGTCGGGGCTCGTCCACTGGGCCGCGGACACCTGGGGGCGCGAGTCACTGCCGTTCTTCGGGCCGCGCTTCCTGCGGCCGTTCCGCGTCCACCACTCAAATCCCGACGACATCCTCGAACGCGACTTCATCGACTGCAACGGCGACGTCGCGCTGCTCGCTTGTCCGGTCCTGGTGGGAGCGGCGCTGACTCCCCTCTCGGAGGAGATCGGCTGCGCCGCGAGCGTGTTTCTCGCCGCGTTCGGCACCGTCTCGCTGCCGACCAACCTGGTGCACCAGTGGGCGCATCGGGTCGACCCGCCGCGCGCGGTCGCGTGGCTGCAGCGCCGGGGCTTGATCCTGTCGCGCGCCGTGCACGCGGGTCACCACCAGGCGCCGTACACGACGCGCTACTGCATCGCCACCGGCTGGTGCAACGGGGCGCTCGAGGCGATCGGCTTCTTCCCCGCGCTCGAGCGCGCGATCACGGCGCTCACCGGCCGGCGGCCCCGCAGCGACGAGACGTACGCGTGAGGGCGGCTCTGCGCGCGATCTCGCTGCTGCTCGTGGTCGCCGGGATCGCCGTGGCCGCGGCGTTCGTCGTCGTCGCCCTGAACCTGCGCACCTTCGCGCGACTCACCTTCGAACAGCCCGTCGCGACGGTCGAGTTCGAGGAGCAGGGGCCGCAGCGCTATCTCGCGGTGATGACTCGGCGGCCGAGCGGCGTGGAGCAGACCTTCGAGCTCGCGGGCGACGAGTGGCAGGTCGACGCGCGCGTGTTGAAGTGGACGGGCCTCGCGAACGTGCTCGGCCTCGACGCGCGCTATCGCCTCGAGCGCTTGAGCGGGCGCTACCGCGAGATCGAGCAGGAGAAGACCGCGCCGCGCAGCGTGTATGCGCTACACGAGGAGCCGGCGATCGACCTCTGGAGCTTCGCCGAGGCGCACCCCAGCTGGATTCCGTTCGTCGACGGCTACTACGGCAGCGCGACGTACCTGCCCATGGCCGCCGGCGCGCGCTACGAGATCCACATGAGTCAGTCCGGGCTCGTCGCGCGCCCCGACAACGACATCGCGAGGACGGTGAGTCGCGCCTGGCGGTGAGTCAGACGGTCTTCCAATAGATCGTGGTCGCGCAAGGCTCGCCGTTCGGGAGCAAGGCGTACCCTGGGACGTCGCCCGTCAGGTTCCAGCCGGTGCGCTCGTAGAGGCGCGCGGCGTCGGCGGTCGCCGTGTCGAGCACGAGCAGCGACCGGCCGGAGTGGGCGGCGCATGACTCGGCTTCGGCCATGAGTCTCTGGCCGATACCCCGCCGCCGATGCGAGCGCGCGACGAGCAGCTTCTGCACGTCGGCCCTGTGCGGCTGGTTCTCGGGCTGGGCGAACACGAGAGTCACGGTGCCGACCAGGGCGCCGCCGTCCCGCGCGCCCAGGACGATTCGGCGGCCGGCCGCGGCCTCCGAGAGGGACGCGCGCCAGAAGGCGGCGGCCTTCTCCGGATCGAGCGGGTGCAGGAAGCCCACCGACGCGCCGAGCGCGGTCGCCTCGACGAGAAGCTCGGCGAGGGCCGCGATCGTTTCGGAGGATTCGCGGAGTGACTCGATCACTGCCGCACCAGGGCCACGACGTAGCGGCACGCCGCCTTCGACTCGTTCGCGAAGCTCGAATCGGCCGGGGTGCCGAACTCGAAGCAGTCGCCGCTGCGCAGCTCGTGGCGCTCGCCGCCTTCGTGGATCACCAGCCGCCCCCGTGTGACCCAGACGAGCTGGCGGATGAACGCGTACGACGCGGCGGGGAAAGCGACCGTCTCGCCGGCGGGCAGCTCGACCTCGATGAGCTCGAGCGGACTCCCCCGGCGAGCGAAGATCTGGCGCCGCTCGTAGCGTGTCTCGGGATCGCGCCAGTGCGGCTGGTCCGCCGCGCGGATCAAGCGCCCGTCATCGCTCTCCGCGCGCGCGAGCAGGGTCGCGAGCGTGAGCTGGAACGCGCCGGACAGCCGGCCGAGGATCGCCGCGGTCGGGCTCGCCTCCTCGCGCTCGATCTTGCTGATCATCGCCTTCGAGACTCCCGAGCGGCTCGCCACGTCGGCCAGCGACCAGCCGCGTGACTCGCGCTCGCCGCGCAGGCGGCGCGCGATGCGCGGGGTCGGGTCCTCTTCCGCCTCGATTGCCTCGTCTACTATAGTTGACACTCGTCTACTATACACGACAAGATCGGGGAAGGAGGCAAGCATGCTCGTCCGCCCCGCGGAGCGCTCGGATCTGCCGGGAATCCTGGCGATCTACAACGAGGTGGTCGCCAACTCGACCGCGATCTACTCGTACGACTCCTCGACCCTCGCAGAGCGCACGGACTGGTTCGAGTCACGCAGGCGCCAGGGCTACCCCGTGCTGGTCGGGGTCGAAGGCGCCGAGGTGCTCGGCTTCGCGTCTTTCGGCGACTGGCGCGCCTGGCCGGGCTACGCGTCGACGGTCGAGCATTCGGTCCACGTCCGCGTGGACCGGCGCCGCAGCGGCGTCGGCCGCGCGCTCGTCAGCGCGCTGCTTCCGCCCGCGCGCGCTCTGGGCAAGCACGTCGTGCTCGGCGCCATCGATGCGGACAACGAGCCCTCGCTGCGCCTGCACGAGACACTCGGCTTCGAGCGCGTGGCTCACTTGAAGCAGGTCGCCCGCAAGTTCGACCGCTGGCTCGATCTGGTGTTCGTGCAGCGCTTCGTCTGACCGCTCGCAGTCACTCGGCGGGGTGAGTGGCTGCGCCTTTCCGGTCGACCGGTCGTCTAGGGGGCGTCGGGCGCGAGCTCGTCAGCGCACTGCTCCCCCCTCGCGCGCGACCTGAGCAAGCACGTCGTCGTGGGCGGCATCGACGCCGACAACGAGCCCTCGCTCCGTCTCCACGAGACCCTCTGCTTCGAGCGGGTGGCTCACTTCAAGTAAGTCGCCCGCAGGTTGGACCGCTCGTTGGACATGGTGTTCGTGCAGCGTCAGGTATAGGATGATCGAAGGTCGACTCAAGAGACAAGGAGAGACTTCATGCGGTCACTTCCCGGAGTTTCGC
>DATFUE010000230.1:0-6511 GCA_035261165.1 Myxococcota bacterium | reverse complement strand
GATCCACGCCGCGTTTCCGCTCGAGCCGCTCGCCGCCGGCTACCGCGGCGAGGTCGCCAACCGCTACCGCTACGCGGACGGCGCGGGCGAGATCGGCATCATCGCCTCGGTGACTCAGCCGTTCTGCGGCGACTGCACGCGCGCGCGGCTCTCCGCCGACGGCCACTTGTTCACGTGTCTCTTCGCGACCTCCGGGGTCGACCTGAAGGCGCCGCTGCGTTCCGGTGCAAGCGACGACGCGCTGCGCGCGCGGATCGCGGAGCTGTGGCGCGCGCGGACGGATCGCTACTCGGAGGCGCGCGCGGAGCTCGGATCGGGGCGCGAGAAGATCGAGATGTTTCGGATCGGAGGCTAACCTCGCGCGCCGCGAGGGGAGCTATGGATGCGAAGCTCGTCGAGATCGCGCGGGCCGTAGCCGCGGCCGGTGGGCGTGCGCTCGTCGTCGGCGGCTACGTGCGCGACAAGCTGCGCGGCGAGGAATCGAAGGACCTCGACGTCGAGGTGTTCGGCCTCGACCTCGCGGCCCTGGAGCGGACGCTCGGGCGTTTCGGCGAGGTCATCACGGTCGGCCGCGCCTTCGGAGTCCTCCAGGTCAAAGGACTCTCGATCGACTTCTCACTGCCGCGCCGCGACAGCAAGGTGGCGAGCGGTCACAAGGGCTTCGAGGTCGCCTTCGATCCCGGCCTCGACTTCGCCGCCGCTGCGCGCCGCCGCGATCTGACGATCAACAGCATCGGCCTCGATCCGATCACGGGTGAGCTGCTCGACCCGCACGGCGGGCGCGCGGACCTCGAGCGCGGCGTGCTGCGCGCCACCGATCCCGCGCACTTCTCCGAGGATCCCCTGCGGGGCCTGCGCGTGGCGCAGTTCGCGGCGCGCTTCGAGATGGCGGTCGATCCCGAGCTCGAGCGCTTGTGCCGCGCGCTCGATCTCTCCGAGCTGTCCGCGGAGCGAGTGCTCGAGGAGTGGCGGAAGCTCCTGCTGAAGGGTGTCCGACCTTCGCTGGGCCTCGAGTTCCTGCGGGCGACCGACCTGATTCGCTTCAGCCCCGAGCTCGCGGCACTGATCGGTGTACCCCAGGATCCCGAGTGGCACCCCGAGGGCGATTGCTGGGTGCACAACCAGCTGGTGATCGACGAGGCCGCCCGTCTGCGCGACGGCGGCGGCGACGACGCGGCGCTGATGTTCGGCGCGCTGCTGCACGACGTCGGCAAGCCGCCCACGACCGTGACCGAGAACGGCCGCGTGCGCTCGCCGAGTCACGACGTGCGCGGCGTCGAGCTCGCCGCCGCCTTCCTCGCGCGCATGCGCGCGCCCGTCGATCTGATCGCGTGCGTGAGTGCGCTCGTCGAGCACCACCTGGCGCCCGCCGTGTTCGTGAAGCAGGGCACCACCGCGAAGGGCTACCGTCGCCTCGCGCGCAAGCTGGGCGCCGCGGGAGCCTCCGCCGACTTGCTCGTCCGGGTCGCGCGCGCCGACCACCTCGGCCGCACCACCGACGAAGCGCTGCGCCGCGTCTTCCCCGCCGGCGACGTGTTCCTGGCCCGCGCCCGCGAGCTCACCATCGACCATAGCCCGCCCCGCGACGTCGTCCTCGGCCGCCACCTGATCGCGCGCGGGATGCAGCCGGGCCCCGAGTTCGGTTCGATTCTGGAGCGCTGCCGCGAAGTCCAGGACGAGACCGGCTGGACCGACCCCGACCAGATACTGCAGCGCGTCCTGGGAAAGACCGGGCACAGAGACTAGAACGCGGCCGCCCTTTCGGCGGGACCGCCGGCCTCTCGGCAGCGCGTCTTGCTCGATGAAGCGCGCCGAAACGAGATCCGAGAAATGCAGGCCGCGCGGGGGGCCGGATGCCGACGAGTGAGCTTTGCAGCGAGTCCGCGAGCGAGAAGGGACCCACGAGGAGGCGCCGGCCCAGGCACGGGCGGCGAGTTACCATCAGATCCTGTTCCGCTGCTCCAACAGCCGAATCACCAGGTCGACGCAAGCATCGACCTCCAACTCGTGAGTCGGAAGTGTCAGATCCGGCGCGGATGGAACGTCATAGGGCGCTGACACACCAGGGAAGCGCTGGATCTCTCCTGCGTCGGCCCGGGCGTACATACCGCCGGTGTCGCGTGCGCGCGCCACGTCCAAGGGCGCGGAGAGATAGATCTCGAGATAGCGGTCCGGGCCGATCATCTCGCGCACCCGCTCCCGCACCTCTGCGTTCGGCGCGACGAAGGCGCAGATCGAGATCAGACCCGCTTCGTTCGCGAGCCGCGAGATCTCCGCGGCGCGGCGCAGGTTCTCGGAGCGCTCGACTTCGCTGAAGCCCAGATCGCGGCTGATCCCGAGACGCAGGTTCTCGCCGTCCAGCGCGATCGCCTGGTGGCCCGAATCGAACAAGCGCCGTTCGAGCGCGGAGGCGAGAGTCGACTTTCCCGCCCCGGTCAGCCCGGTGAGCAGCAGCGTGGTCGGCTGCTGCCCGAGGCGCTCCGCGCGCTCGGCGGCCGAGACCGGGCTCGTCTTGCGGCGCAGCAAGTCACTCGCCGGCTCCGCCTCCCAGAAGGAGCGGCCGCGCTCCGGGCCCGACTGGCGCTGCAGGATCATGCCCGCGCCGACCGTGCCGTTGGTGACTCGATCGATCACGATGAACGCACCGGTGTTGCGGTTGCGGGCGTAGGCATCGAAGGGGATCGCACGCGCGAGGGAGACCTGCACGCGCCCCACCTCGTTCAGCGCGAGCCCCGCGGCGGGCTTCTGCTCGAGCGTGTTCACGTCGACCGCGTAGCGCACCTGCGCGACCTGACCGGCGACCAGATTGTGCGTGTGCTTCACGAAGTACTGGCGGCCGACGGCGAGCGGCTCCTCCGACATCCAGACCAGCATCGCCTCGAAGTCGCGCTCGATGCGCGGCAAGCTGCCTGGAGTCACGAGCATGTCGCCCCGCGATACGTCGATTTCGTCCGCCAGGGTGAGGGTCACCGGCATGGGCGCGCTGGCCTCGGCCAGGTCGCCGCCGAAGGTCGCGATGCGAGTTACTCGGCTGATCTTGCCCGCGGGAACCACCTGCACTTCGTCACCGGGGCGGATGCGGCCCGCCGCGATCGTGCCCGCGTAGCCGCGGAAGTCGAGGTTCGGTCGACTCACCCACTGCACCGGGAAGCGCAGGTCGGTGAGACCGCGGTCCGAGCCGACGTGCACGTTCTCCAGGTGATCGAGAAGCGGCGCGCCGTGATACCAGGGGAGCTTCTCGCTGCGCTCCACCACGTTGTCGCCGGTGAGCGCCGACAGCGGCAGGAAGTGGATGTCCGGCAGATCGAGCCGGCTGGCGAACGCCTCGTAGTCGGCGCGGATCTTGTCGAAGACCTGCTGCGACCAGTCCACCAGGTCCATCTTGTTCACCGCGACCACGACGTGGCGCAGGCCGAGCAGCGCGACGATGAAGCTGTGGCGGCGCGTCTGCGGCAACACGCCCTTGCGCGCGTCGATCAGGATGACGGCGAGGTCGCAGGTCGACGCGCCGGTGGCCATGTTGCGCGTGTACTGCTCGTGACCCGGGCAGTCTGCGATGATGAACTTGCGCTTCTCGGTCGAGAAGTAGCGATACGCCACGTCGATCGTGATGCCCTGTTCGCGCTCGGCTTTGAGACCGTCGAGGAGCAGCGCCAGATCGATGTCGCCGCCGGTCGTCCCTTCCTTCTTGCTGTCCCGCGCGACCGCCGCGAGCTGGTCCTCGTAGATCAGCTTCGAGTCGTGCAAGAGCCGCCCGATCAGTGTGCTCTTGCCGTCGTCGACCGACCCGCAGGTCAGGAAGCGCAGCAGCTCCTTCCGCTCGTGGCGGGCGAGATACGCCTCGACGTCGCGCAGCGCGAGCTCTTCCAGCATCGCTAGAAGTACCCCTCGCGCTTCTTCTTCTCCATCGAGGCTTCCTCGTCGTAGTCGATGACTCGGCCCTGGCGCTCCGAGACGCGCGCGAGCAGCATCTCGCGAATCACTCCGGGAAGGTCGGTGGCGTCCGACTCGATCGCGCCGGAGAGCGGGTAGCAGCCGAGCGTGCGGAAGCGCACCCGGCGCATCTCGGGCTTCTCGCCCGGGCGCAGCCGGAAGCGCTCGTCGTCGACCATGATCAAGTTGCCGTCGCGGTTCACGACCGGGCGCTCCGCCGCGAAATACAGCGGCACCACGGGAATGCCCTCGCGGTGGATGTACAGCCAGGTGTCGAGCTCGGTCCAGTTCGACAGCGGGAAGACGCGGATCGACTCACCTTTGTGTACCCGCGCGTTGTAGACGTTCCAGAGCTCGGGCCGCTGGTTCTTCGGGTCCCACTGGTGATTGCGGTCGCGGAAGGAATACACGCGCTCCTTCGCGCGCGACTTCTCCTCGTCGCGACGCGCGCCACCGAAGGCCGCGTCGAAACCGTACTTCTCGAGCGCCTGCAGCAGCGCCTGCGTCTTCATGATGTTCGTGTAGACGCTCGAGCCGTAGTCGAACGGGTTCACCTTGTTGGCGAGCCCCTCGGGGTTGGTCCACTTGAGCAGCTCGAAGCCGTTCTCGCGTGCGAACCGGTCGCGGAACTCGTACATCGCGCGGAATTTCCAGGTCGTGTCGACGTGCAGGAGCGGGAACGGCGGCTTGCCAGGGTGGAACGCCTTGCGCGCGAGGTGCGCGAGCACCCCCGAGTCCTTCCCGATCGAGTACAGCATCACCGGGTTGCGGAACTCGGCCACGACCTCCCGCAGGATGAAGATGGCCTCCGCCTCCAGCGCTTCCAGGTTCGTCACGGCGCGAGGATTCTAGAGAAGACCGCAGCGGGACGCGCGGCGAGGGCCCTCCGAGCCGCGCGCGAGCGAACCCCATAGAAAGCGACGTGCCCGGGAGAGCGGTCTCTCCCGGACACGTCATGGGGGGTCAATGGGGGGCAGAAGTGTCCCTGCTGGGACTTCCTGCGGTGGGATTTGTTACCGAGAGCTGACCCTCGGGGTGACGTTCAGCTCGTCGATCACGGAGCGCACGCCGGGCACGCTGCGCACGGTGGCCAGCGCGACGAGGCGATCCGACTGGCTCTCCGCCGAGCCGGTCAGGCGCGCGACGCCGTTGGAGACTTCGACGTCGATCTTCGCGTCGGAGAGCTCCTGGCGATTCTCGATCTTCTTCTCGATCGCGGACTTGATCTTGTCGTCGCTCTGCTCGACGGCCTCGGCCAGCTTCTTCGGCACGATCTGGAGCTGATTGTCGACCGACTTCACGCCGTTGATCTTCTTCACCTCGGCCGCGGCCAGCTTCTTCGAGGCCTCGCTCGGCACGGTGCCGAACAGAGTCACGACGCCGCCGTTCGTGTCGACGTTGATGTCGAGTGCCGGCACGTCCGCCGTCGCGAGCAGGCGGGTCTTCGCGTCGGTCGTGATCCACGCGTCGTAAGCCGCCGACTTCATCGACGCATCCTTGTCGATCGGCCCGCGGCTGGCGATCTCCTCGTCAGCCAGGCGATCGGGGCTCTGGATTTCGGTCGAGACGCGCTTCACGCCCGGAACCGCGCGCGCATCCGCGAGCGCGCGCCGATGCGCGGAGAGTGTCTTCGCCGTGCCCGAGAGCAGCACGACGCCGTCGTGTACCGAAGCGACCTTGACGCTGCTGTCCGAGAGCGCGGCGTCGCGCGACAGCACGGCCTCGACGTTCTTCTGCAGATCGTTGTCCGCGACCTTCACCGCTTCCTTGCGGCTGGAAGGCACGACCTGGAGCAGATTGTTCACCGTGCGCACGCCCTCGATCGAGCGCGCAACCTGCTCGGCGCGCGCCTTCTCGGTATCGGTCGCGACGATGCCGTGCAGAGTCACTCGCCCGTCGACCGTGTCGACGTTCACCGCCGTGGCGGGAACACCGTCCGAGGTCAAGAGCGAGATCTTCACCTTCGTCGTGATCCACGCATCGGGGCGATCCATGGCCGCGCGGCTCGGATTCGCCGCGAAGAGTGACAGGATGAGCGTGGCCAGGGCGATGCGGGCAAGCGCCCTCGCGCGGCGCTCGCGCGGGGCCGTCGTATGAGAGCTCGTGGAATTCATCGTGTCGTTCTCCTGTGCGTCGTTGCGACGCGGGGGTGAGTGGAGCAAGGCTCGTGCCGGTCACCCCGGACGCGGTCAGCGCGCCACGGGATCGCAGGGGCGCCGGGGCTCGCCGACGCGGACCACTCCGCGGGCGGGCGGGTCACTCGCCGGCATCGATTCGACTGACGCCTCGTCTACTTCGTCATATTCGACACTCGGCTCTACACTTTCCGGTGTCGCCCCTGGCTGCGCTCTCGCGCCCGTCATCTCGCTGCCTGCGCATCGAGCCGGATCTCGTTTCGCACGTCCCGCACGCCGGGAAGCCGCTCGAGCGCCTCCTGGGCCAGGCGTCTCGCGCTTCGCTCCGAGACCGCGCCCCGCAGCGTGATCTCACCGTCGCGAACCGCGACCGCGATCTCACTCGCGTCGATTTCCGGATGGGCCCGTAGCGCTCGACCCACATCCTCGAGGATGCGCTCGTC
>DATFUE010000229.1:0-2216 GCA_035261165.1 Myxococcota bacterium | reverse complement strand
GGGCACATGGGGTCGTCCTCCTTCGCCCTAAGGACGAACGGGGCGACCTGGATCCGACAGTCGATCGAGCTGGCGGCGGATGTGCGCGGCTTCCGCCGCGGTGTGCGCGAGGGCGATCGCGCGGTCGAAGGCGACGCGCGCATCCGCGTCGCGGCCGAGCTGCAAGAGAAACGCGCCCTTCGCGCCGAAGAAGTGAAAATAGCTGGACAGTCGGGGCGCGAGCGGCTCGATCATCTCGAGCGCCGCCGCCGGGCCGCGCACCTTGGCGACGGCGACCGCGCGGTTCAGGGTCACCACCGGGGAGGGCTGCGCCCGTTCGAGCGCCGCGTACAAGCGGTCGATCTCGGCCCAGTCCGTGTCCTCGGGGCGCGCCGCGCGCGCGTGCACCGCGGCAAGCGCCGCCTGGATCGCGTATGCGCCGGGCCGCGGCAAGTCAGCGAGCGCGCCGCCGGCGAGCACCAGGCCCTCCGCGATCGCCGCGCGGTCCCACAGGGTGCGGTCCTGCGCGTCCAGCAGCACGATCTCGCCGTCCGCGTCGAGGCGCGCGCGGGCGCGCGCGTGCTGCAGGAGCATCAGCGCGGTGAGTCCGCGAACCTCGGGCTCGTCGGGAAACAGGCCGAGCAAGAGCCGGGTGAGGCGAATCGCTTCCTCGCAGAGCGGCGTGCGCACGTGCACCTCGCCGCCGCTCGCCGAGTAACCCTCGTTGAACAGCAGATACAGCATGGCTGCGACCGCGGCGAGGCGCTCGTCGCGCTCGCTCGCGCCCGGCGCCTCGAACGGCACGTCGCCTGCTGCCACGCGCCGCTTCGCGCGCGTGATGCGCTGCTCCATCGCACTCTCGCCGACGAGAAACGCGCGTGCGATCTCCTTCACCGAGAGCCCCGACACGACGCGCAGCGCGAGCGCGATCTGCTGCGCCGCGGGGAGATCGGGATGGCAACACACGAACAGCAGCCGCAGCACGTCGTCGCGATACTGCGCGGCGTCGAGGCTCTCGGCGAGCGAGGCCTCGGCGTCATCGAGGTTCGACAACAGCTCCTCCGACGGCAGTGACTGTTGCTTGCTGCGCCGCCGCATCACGTCGAGCGTGAAGTTGCGCCCCACGTGGATCAGCCAGGCCGCCGGATCGCGCGGCGGTCCCATCTCGGGCCACTTCTGCAGCGCGCGCAGGCACGCCTCCTGAAACGCCTCCTCGGCGAGGTCCAGGTCGCGGAAGTGCCGGAGCAGCGCCGCTACGGCCTGGGGACGCGCGGCGGAGAAAGCGGTCTCGAGCCACGCGTCGTCGATCACGCGATCGGGTTCCCCTCGAAGTACTGGAGGAGCGGGCGCACCTCGAGTAAGCCGCCGATGCGCGCGGCCTTGCGCGGAACCTCGAGGCGATGCGCCGTGGCGACTGCCTCGTCCATGCTCGCGCACTCGACGAGATACAGGCCGAGCAGCTGCTCCTTGGTCTCGGCGAACGGGCCGTCGAGCACGTCGGCGGCGGCGGAGCGGACGGTCTTGGCGTGGCCGGTGGCCATCAGTCGGAAGCTCGGCCCGAGCGTGCCCTCGGCGATCAGCGCGTCGTGCACGACCTGGAGCGTGCTCATGAGCTCGTCGTCGCGCTTCTTGTCGAGCGAGCGGGCGGTGGCCTCGTCGCTGTAGCAGAGGATGGCGTAGAGCATGGGGGTCTCCTTGCGTCGTTCACCCTAGGACGAACCAGTATCGCCGATCCCGACACCAATCTGCGGCCGGCGCTTCGGCGGGCGCCTCCTCGTGGGTACCCTTCTCACTCGCGGACTCGCTGCGCGTCTGATTGACTTCGTTCGCCTGCGGCTCACTGCGCGCTTCGCTTGCAGGCTCGGCTCAGGGCGGCCCTCGCCTCGCCGTCGCGTTGTTCCTCAGTGGGGTCGAGAAGACCGAGACCAGTCCTCACTCACTCAAAGGACGCGCGCTCGATCGCAGGACCGCGCGCGGCGGGCGGTGCCGTCCGAAGAGGGTACCGGTACTCCGGGGGGACCCACGAGGAGGCACCGGCGCCCGCGCGGGCGGCGAGTCACCTCGCTTCAGTCACCCCGCCGGATTCGCCGCCAGATGGTCGAACTTCCCGGCGGGGCGGGTCTTCGCGTACTCGCGCACGATCGGCTCGAGCTCGGCGGGGCTCGCGCCGTGGAGGATCACTCCGTCGCAGCCCAGATCGAATTGCGCGCGCACCTTGGCCACGCACTCGCGGGGTG
>DATFUE010000228.1:0-3037 GCA_035261165.1 Myxococcota bacterium | reverse complement strand
CCATACTCGAGCCGAAAACCTCCTCCCCAACGGCGACCGCCGAGTCCGAGCTCACGAGCGTGAGCTCGAGCCCGGCAGTCGGGCCCAGGAAACGGCGCACGCCGAGCGAATACGGCTCCTCCGACCCGACGCGCGGGAAGCACGCCTGCTCGACGGGAAACGAGCCAGCGACCTGGCGGACCAGACTCGACGCCACGAGCGCGCCGGCATTCGAGTACACGAACAGATCCAGGTCCGTGACCGGGCCCGCGTAGTGGTCGGGATACTGATTCCAGTTGAGCACCCAGCAGATCTGGGTCTGCTCCGCGACCGTGCCCAGCCGCTCGTCGTTCGGCGCGAATGACTGCCAGCCGTCGGCATCCTCGTCGAGCCAGGGCCCGCGCCAGTGTCGGAACCCCCAGTTGCCGCCGCCCACGGCCCAGAACACACCGTCGACGTCGTGCGAGTGATTGATGATGTTGGTGATCGGGCCCGTGTCGCCGTAGTAACTCGTTCCGAACCAGTTCACCGAGAGATTCGCGATGCGGATGCCGTTGTCGCGCACGTAGGCGACCGCGTTCTCGAAGTCGACTTCGTCGCCGAACATCAGCAGGTAGAGCTGCGCGCCCGGCGCCATGTCCGCGACTTGCTCGGCGACCGCGGTGCCGTGGGCGGTGCCGGTCTCCATGCCGGCAGCGCTGAAGTCGACCGCGATCGCGCTCGCCGGGATGTCACCGCTCTGCTTCGCGAGCGTGAGCGAGATGAAGCCGACGTCGACCACGGCGACCTTCACGCCGCTGCCGTCGATCCCGGCCGCTTGCCGCGCGGAAGCGCCCGTGAGCGCGACGGACTGCGATACGACCGAGCCCGCGCCATCGACCGGAACCGGGCGAAACGGAAAGCGCAGCGCGCGAATGCCGCCCAGCCCCGCCGCGCGCCGCAGCACCGCAGGCGACGCGCTGATGCGCACGAACGAGCGCGATTGCGCGTCGACGTGCGCGCCCAGCGCGCGCAGCGCCGCGAGGGGCAGCGCGTCGGCGCCGCGACCCGCGGGCGGCTCGACGACCACGCGCAGCTCGCCCGCTCGGGTCACGCCGCGGCGATTCGCATCCTGGAGACGCAGCTCGGTGTCGGCCGCAACGGGATCCTCGAGCGCGCGCGCGAGCCGGGGCTCCACCCACGCGCGGCGTGGCTCATCGGCCCGCGCCGCGCCGGCGAAGATCAGGAGCAGAGCAACTGCCGCCCACCGTGGAACACGCGGGCGCCCTACCCGCGTGTTGGGCCGCGGAACACGCGGGCACCCTACCCGCGTGTTGGCGCGCGCCCTTTGGCGGAGAGGGAGGGATTCGAACCCCCGGACGCGTGAGCGCCTGCGGTTTTCAAGACCGCCGCCTTCGACCACTCGGCCACCTCTCCTTGTCCCGTGCCTTCGTCCGCATGCGCAAGTGCGCGTCCCGGCAGACCTACCGCGGCCTGGGTCCAGCCCGTAGAATGACCCAACCCGGCGGCGCGCGGCAAGAAATCCTGTGCCGAGGCTCGCACGTTCCAGAGCGTTCCGGATGGAGGCTGCGTCACGCTCGATCTGCGCTTCATCGTCGAGAATCTGGACACGATCCGGCGGAATTGCCGGGACCGTGGGGTGGAGCTCGACCTCGCTGCGCTCGTGCGCCTCGACGCGCTGCGCCGCGAACGACTCACCGAGCAGCAGTCCGTGCAGGAGCAGCGCAACAAGCTGGCGCGCGACATCAAGGGCCGGAAGCCGCGCGACGAGGAGCGCGCCCTCGGCAAGGAGCTGAAGGAACGCGAGGCCGCGCTCGAGGAAGAGCTGGCGCGGCTGCGCGACGAGCTCGCCGCCCTGCACAGCCTGGTGCCGAACCTGACGCACCCCGACGCGCCGATCGGTCACGGCGAGGACGACAACCGCGAGCTCCGGCGCAGCGGCGAGCCGACGAGGTTCGCCTTCAAGGCGCTGGATCACGTCGAGCTCGCGGCGAAGCACGACCTGATCGACTTCGAGGCCGGCGCGAAGGTCACGGGCCAGAAGTTCTACTACCTGAAGAACGAGATGGTGCTGCTCGAGCAGGCGCTCGTGCGCTTCTCGCTCGACTTCCTGCGCAAGCGCGGATACACGCTGTTCCAGACGCCCGACCTGGCGCGCGCCGAGGTGGCGTCGGGGCTCGGCTTCAACCCGCGCGGCGCCGAGACGAACATCTATTCGATCGCCGACTCGGATCTCGTGCTGGTCGGCACGGCGGAGATCACGCTCGGCGGCCTGCACCAGGGCGAGATCCTCGAGCTCGAGTCACTCCCGCGGCGCTACTGCGGCGTGAGTCACTGCTTCCGCGTCGAGGGCGGCGCGCACGGCCGCGCCTCGCGCGGGCTCTACCGCGTGCACCAGTTCACGAAGGTGGAGATGTTCGCGATCACCCTGCCCGAGGCGTCCGAGGAGATGCACGCGGAGTTGGTCGGGATCGAAGAGGAAATCTACCGCGAGCTGGAGATTCCGTTCCGCGTCGTCGACGTCTGCACGGGTGACCTGGGCGCGCCCGCGTACCGCAAGTACGACCTCGAGGCGTGGATGACTTGCCGGGGCGAAGGCGGCGGCTGGGGCGAGATCACGAGCACGTCGAACTGCACCGACTATCAAGCGCGCAGGCTCGGCGTGCGCTTCCGCGACGCGTCCACCGACAAGACTCGCTTCTGTCACATGCTGAACGGCACCGCGGTCGCGCTGTCGCGCGCGCCGATCGCGATCCTCGAGAATCACCAGCAGGCGGACGGATCGATCGTGATTCCCAGGGTGCTGCGTCCCTACACGGGGTTCGACCGGATCGGCTGATGCGACGCGAACCAGCGCACCGCGTCGGCGAGCACCTCGCGGGCGGCGCGCGGCTCGAAGCCGAGCTCGCGCCGTGACTTCGACACGTCGAAATAGCGCGCGTCGCGCGCATGCAGCGCCGCTTCGCGCGCGATGACCGGCGGCCGGTGCGTGACGTGGTCCGAGAGCCACTCGTTCGCGGCACCGAGCGCGAGCACGGCCGAATGGGGCAGCGCGAAG
>DATFUE010000227.1:0-4137 GCA_035261165.1 Myxococcota bacterium | reverse complement strand
GAGAAGACCTCGGGATTGCGCAGCACTTCGAGCACGTCGCGCTGACAGGCGACCGCGTAGAAGCCCGTGCTCTCGATCAGCCGGACAGGCGCCTTGCGCCGCAGCTCGCGGTAGTGCGGGTACGGATCGCGGCGAACTTCCGCGTCGGTCGGATCGAAGGAGACGTCGCTCATGACTCGGCTTTCTTGCGCCCGCGATGCGGCTGGAGCGAGGCGACGAGGTCCGGCATGCGGTCGCGTCGAAACAGTCCGTACAGGAAGAGCCGCTTCAGCTCGCGCGTGAGCCGCTCGGTCGCGGGGCCGACCTCGGCCTCGTCGTACTCCGCGCGCGAGCGCAGCGACCAGACGAGCCAGGTGCCGACGAGGATGTGCGCGAGCATCTCGGCATCGACGCCTTCCTGCGCGCGCGACCCGCTGGTGAGCTTCCGCAGGTGCGCGACGAAGCGCTCCCAGCTCCGCCGGGGAAGCGGATCGCCGGACATGAGGAGGTGCAGCGAGAGCCGCGCCAGCTCGCGCTGCTCCGAGAACACGCGAGTCATTCCGTCGATCAGCTCGGCCGCGGAGCGAGGCTCCTCCAGGCCGGCTTGTAGCTCGTCGCCCATTGCCTCGAGCACGGCGGCGACGAGCTGGTCGCGGGTGCGGAAGTGCTGATACGCGGTCGTGCGATTCAGGCCCGCCTGGTGCGCGACGTCGGACACGGTGACTGCCTCGGGCCCGTGCTCCGCGACCAGGTGCCTCGCCGCGACGAGCAAGCGCTCGCGATTGCGGTCGAAATCGCGGCGGCGCCGGCGCGGTGGGGCATGCGGGGTGTCGGGCATCACATCCTTATACCCGCGCCCCAGAATAATTTCAACAGCGCTGTTGACTTTATTCGCGCTCGGACCCGACTTGAGCCCCGCGTCGCCTTTACACGAGCGGGGGTCATCGGTAAGCTCGGCCGGAACTCGTATTCCTCCTCCGAAGTCAGCGCCGGTCCTGTTTCTCCGCTCCTCCCCCCGGTTGAGGATGTGGCCGCGCGGTAGTGTGGCGGGGCTCGGTTGCGGATCCGATCACTAGAGCTCGTTGGCTTCAAGTCCTTCGCGGACCGCACGGTGTTCGCGTTCGACCGGGGCATTTCTGCGATCGTCGGGCCGAACGGCTGCGGCAAGTCGAACGTCATCGACGCGCTGCGCTGGGTCATGGGCGAGCAGAACCCGCGGCATCTGCGCGGCCGCGGCATGGAAGACGTCATCTTCGCGGGCACCGAGAAGAAGCCCGCCGTCGGCATGTGCGAAGTCACGCTGACCTTGGACAACTCCGACGGTCTCGCGGCGCCGCCGTACGGCGCGTTCTCGGAGATTCAGATCTCGCGCCGCCTCTACCGCGACGGCGAGAGCGAGTATCTGATCAACAAGGTGCCCGTGCGCCTGCGCGACGTGCTCGACTTCTTCCTCGACACGGGCGTCGGCACGCGCGGCTACACGATCGTCGAGCAGGGGCAGATCGCCGAGCTCGTCTCCAGCAAGCCCGAAGAGCGGCGGATCATCTTCGAGCAGGCGGCGGGCATCGGGAAGTACCGCCAGCGCCGCAAGGAGACCGAGTCGAAGCTGCGCGCGACCGAGCAGAACCTGCTGCGCGTGAACGACATCCTGGTCGAGCTGCGCCGGCAGATCTCGTCGCTCGACCGCCAGGCCGCGAAGGCCAACCGCTACAAGAAGCTGCGCGCGGAGCTGCGCGACTTGGAGCTCACGGTCGCGCACGAGACGTACGCGCGCGACGCGGCCGAGCTCGCGCAGTCCGACGCGGTGCTCGAGGCGCTGCGCGCCGAGGGTGTCGGGCTCGACGCGCGCGCGGGCCGCGCGGACGCGGACCTCGAGAGCGCGCGCCGCGCGCACCTCGACCGCGAGCGCGAGCTGTCGCGCGCCAGCGAGTCACTCTACGCGCTGCGCGGCGCGATCCAGGGTCTGGAGGGCCGCATCGGCTACGAGCGCCGCGAGCGCGCGAGCTTGTCGGCGCTCGCCGACGAGCGCGAGACGGAGCTGCACGAGCTCGAGGCCCGGCTCGCCTCGGACGGCGCGGAGCTGCGCGAAGCGCTCGCGCGCCTGGCCGAGCTCGAAGAGCGCGTGCGCGCGGACGAGGGCGAGCTGGCGCGGCGCGACGGCGAATTGCGCGACCACGCGCAGCGGCTCGCCGGCACGCAGGGCCGGCGCGAGGCGCTGCACGCGCGCCTGATCGAGCTGTCGGGCGACGAGGCCTCGGTGCAGGCGCTCGCCGATCGACTCGAGGAGCGGCGCAGCGAGTTCGAGCTGCGGCTGCGCGAGAGCGAGGAGGCGATCGAGGCGACGGCGCAGCAGGTCGAAGACGTGCGCCGCGACGAAGCCGGCCTCGAGTCTCGCCTGCGCCTCGGCCTCGCCGAGCGCGACGACTACGGGCGACAGCTCGCCGAGGCGCTGCGCCTGCAGGAGCGAACGCGCGAGCACGAGCGCGAGCTGGCGCGCGAGCTGGAACGCGAGCGAGAGCGACTGCAGGTCGCGCACACGCAGCTCGAGTCCCTGAAGGGGATCGAGCAGAGTGAGTCGCGCCGCGCGGACGAGCTGCTCGCGCGCCTGCCCGAGGCGGAGCGCGGCCGCGTGCGCGGCTGGCTGTCGCGCGCGCTGCGCACCAGCGACGGGCTCGAGACGGCGGTCGAGGCCGCGCTCGCGAACCGCCTCGAGGGACTGCTCGTCGAGGACGCCCCCGGCGCGCTGGCTCTCTTGCGCGTGATTCGCGACGAGCGCATCGGCCGCGCCACGGTCCTGCCGCTGCGCGCCGGCCCGGAGAGCGCGGGCACCGGCTTCGTGCCGCTCGGCCGGCCGCTCGCCGACTTCGTCAGCGCCGACACGCACGCCGCGGGCGTGCTGCAGCGCCTGCTGCGCGACGTCTATCTCGTCGACGATCTGGGCGATGCGATCGCGCGCTTCGGCGCCGGCGATCCGCCCGCGACGTTCGTGACCCGCGCGGGCGAGCTGCTCGACCGCTCGGGCGCGCTCACCGGCGGCTCGGGCGCGCCGCCGGGCGCGCTCGCGCGCGCGGGCGAGATCCGCCGCCTGTCGGCGCTGCAGAGCGAGCTCGAGCCGCGCTGCGCGGCGCTCGCCGCCGAGCTCGCGACCAGCAGCGCGCGCCTCGAGTCACTAGGGCGCGAGATCGAGAACTCGCGCAGCCGGCGCCACACCGCCGACATCGCGGTGGTCAACCTCGAGAAGGACCTCGAGCGGATGCGCGAGCGCGGCAAGCTCGCGCACGACTCACTCCAGCTCTCGATGGTCGACAAGAGCGGCCTGCTCGAGCAGCTCGAGGCGCTGGGCGACGAGCGCACGCGCGCGCTGGCGCGCCGCGAGGAGCTCGCGCGGGAGCGCGGCCGCGCGGAGTCGAGCCGCGGGGAGCTGCAGATCCAGCTCCAGAGTCTGGCCCGCGAGCTCGAGCGCGTGGAGCAGCGCGTCGTGCAGGCGCGCATCGAGCTGGCCGAGCTCGGCGCGCGCCGCGACCAGGAGACCCAGGCGCGCGACCGCCTGCAGGCGGCGGCGCAGGAAGGGCGCGAGCGCAGCGAGCGGCGGCGCGAAGAGGTGCGCAGTGCGCGCGAGCGCGCCGCCGAGCTGGCGCGCTCCGCCGACGAGGCGCAGCTCGAGCTCGACGCGCAGATCCGCCGCGAGGAACAGCAGCGCCAGCAGCAAGCGGCGCTGCGCGAGCGCTACGAAGCGAGCTCGCGCTCGCTCGAGTCACTCGAGGTCGAGGTGCGTTCGGCCACGCGCGAGCGCGAGGAGCTGCGCGAGCGGCTCGCGGCGCACGAGCTCGGCGTGCACGACGCGCGCATGAAGCTCGAGCAGCTCGTGACGGGGATCCGCGAGCGCTACGAGATCGAGCTCGCGAGCTTTGCACCTGCCACCGAATTGCCCGGCACGGCGGAAGAGCGCGAGGCGGAGCTGGAGCGCGTGCGCCAGGCGCTGCGCTCGCTCGGCGAGGTGCACCTGGGCGCGATCGAGGAGCACGAGGAAGTCTCCGAGCGCTGCCGCTATCTCACCGAGCAGAAGGCCGACCTCGAGCTGTCGATCGAGCGGCTGCGCGGCGCGATCGCGCGCATCAACCGCACCAGCCGCGACCGCTTCCGCGAGACCTTCGAGGC
>DATFUE010000226.1:0-6648 GCA_035261165.1 Myxococcota bacterium | reverse complement strand
AGCGCGGGCTTCAGCAGGTTCGCGGCGTCGTTCTGGCCCTCCTGCCCGCCGGCACCGATCAGTGTGTGGGCTTCGTCGATGAACAAGATGATGGGCACGGGCGAGCGCTGCACCTCCTCGATCACCTGCTTCAGCCGGTTCTCGAACTCGCCCTTCACGCCCGCGCCCGCCTGCAACAGGCCGAGGTCGAGGGTGCGCAGCACCACGTTCGCGAGTGGCTCGGGCACGTCCTGTGCCGCGATGCGCAGCGCGAAGCCCTCCACGACCGCGGTCTTCCCGACGCCCGCTTCGCCCGTGAGGATCGGGTTGTTCTGCCGGCGGCGCAGCAGCACGTCGACGATCTGGCGGATCTCCCGGTCGCGCCCCAGCACGGGATCGATCTTGCCCGCGCGCGCGGCGGCGGTGAGATCGATCGTGTACTGGTCGAGCGCGGGGGTCTTGCTCGCGACCGCTGCGCCCGCGGGGCCGAGCTCGCGCGCCTGCGCGCTCGCGTCCGCGCCGCTCGCCTCGGAGTCTTCCGACGAGCCGGCGACGATGTCGAGAAACTCGTTCTGCAGCACCTCCGCGTTCACGGCGCGCAGCTCCGGGTGGACGTCGACGAGCCGCCGGCGCAGCCGCAGATCCGAGAACGCGGCCAGAAAGATCGCGCCGGAGCGCACGCGAGCCTGCGCGAAGTTGATCGACGACTGCACCCAGCCCTCGCGCGCCAGATTCTCGATCGTCGGCGACAGATCGGGCCGGCGGCCGTTCCCCGACTTGTAGCCGTCGAGGGCGCGGCCGAGGTCGCGCAGGAAGCGCTCGGGATCGACCCCGAAGTGCTTCAAGATGCGCGGCACGTCGGACTGCGCGTCCTCGAGGAGCTTCACCAGCCAGTGCTCGAGCTCCACCTCGTAGTGAGTTCGCGATAGACACAGCCCCGCCGCGCCCTCGAGCGCGCGGCGCGAGGTCCCGTCGAGGCGACCGAGGAGAGACCGCAGGTCGAGACTCATGCCGCCGCCTCCATGAAGTCGATGCCGCCGCCGTCGGACGCGAAGACCGCGTCGTCGCGCGGCGCGTCCGCCGGTCGCTCGCTCGCCAGCCACGAGGACCAGCCCAGCCGGCCGCGCGCCGCGTCGCCCGCGCCGAGCCGAAGCGCCGGGATCTCCGCCGCGGCCAGCGCCACCTGCAGGTCGAAGTCGAGCTCGCCGCGCGTGGCGAAGCGCACCAAGTCGGTGAGCTTCCGGTGACCGGGCCGATCGGGGAGTAGTGACTCGTAGGTGGCGAGGTCGAGCGGCCCCAGGCGCACGCGAAAGCGCGACTCGACGAGCACGATCTCCTCGCCGACGAACAGGTCCGTCCCGAGGCGTGCGTTCCTGCGCCCGAGTGAGTTGCGGTCGTCGGGCTCGATGCTGTGCCGTGCGGGCCGGAACGGCTCGATCGCGGCCGGTACGCCGAAGACGCTCGAGACGAGTGACTCGAGCGCGAGCGCGGGCATCGGCCGCAGCGACAAGAGCCCGGCGCGGGCGAACAGCGCGTGATCGTCGAGGGCGAGGCGCTTGGCCAACCCCGGCGTCGCGATGCCGAGCAGGGCGGCGAGCGCCCGCGCGAACGTGCCCCGCGCGCCGCGCTCGAAGTCCACCAGCGGGTGGTGTCGCTCGCGCGCGCGCAGGAACAACGAGATCAGCCGGTGGTTGAACAGGTCGAGAAAGTCGCGCAGCGCCGGCTGCCGGTCGCGCACGAGCTGGCGAATCTCCTCCGCGAAGCGGCGCGGCAGCGAGCCGAAGCTGGACGGCGTGGCGACGCCCATGAAATTCACGGTGAGACGCGCGGGCCCGTGGTCGTCGGCGGGCCGCGCGCCCTGCACCTCGGCGCGCGGGAATGCCGAGGAGAGATCCGAGACGAAGCGCACCACCTCGTCACCCGGATCCGCGTCGCCGCCGACCGGCGCGCGCTCCGGATACAGCCGCGCGAGCACCCGCACCGCTTGGACGAAGTCGAAGCGCTCCGTGTGTTCGAAGAGCTGGTCCTTCAGAGAAGGCGTTTCTCGCCCGCCCGCGGGGGCCATCGCTTGAGCACTCCTTCGCGCAGCCGGGTGCGCGCCACGGTCTCGGTGAACGAGTTCGTCGCGGCGTAGAGCCCGAGGAACGCCTCGAGCACCGACGCGAACAAGAAGACACCCGTGCCCGCGTACAGGTCGGGATCGAACGAGAGCTCCACCTCGGTGCCGCGCGCGAAGCCGGCGTGCGCGCCCATGCCCGCGCGCCGCACGATGCGCCGGGTGCGCAGGCCGACGAGGCCCGCGATGCGCTGGCGAGTCACCGCCGAGTCGGCGAAGTCGTAGAGCTTCAGGATCTCGCGCAGCGCGTCGAGCGCGCCGCGCTGACCGCGCTCGGGGCCGCCTGTCTCGTCGGTTAGCGAGAGGTGATTCAGCGCCAGATGCGAGATGACCCGCCAGCGCGAGCTGCGGCCGACCGGGGAGCGCAGCGGCTCGCTGGGGTTGCGCACCGAGACAACGCGCGTGACGGCGGGATTTCCCTGGATCTCGAAGTCGCCGCGCGGATCGCCGAACGCGAGCCGCGCAGGCAGGTCGCGATTGGTGCACAGCGCTTCCAGGGTCATCACGTCGCTGGGCGGCACGAGCGGGTTCCACTTCTCGTCGACCAGCGAGATGAACAGGTCGCTGCCCGCGTCGTCCTTGCGCACCGAGCCGCGCCGCGCGCCGTACCAGTAGGCGCCGCCGCTGCCCGCCTGCGCCCCGTGGCGCACGGTGTAGATCGGCTCGAAGCGCGTCGCCTTTCCGGTGCCGCGCTCGACGCTGGTCGCGGACTGGATCGAATACACCTCGTACGCGCGCGCGTTGCGCACGTCCGGGATCACGGGATACTCGATCGCGGTCTGGGTGACTCGAATCGGATCGACGTTCATCTCGAACACGTTCACCACCGGCGTGCAGCCCAGGCGCAGGTCGGCGGCGGAGACGCGCAGATCGAGCTCCGCGGGTGACTCGGACAACAGCACGGAGAGATCGAGCGTGTCGCCAGTCCGCTCGAGCGTCAGTGCGTCGAGCCCCGCGAGCTCGACGAACAGGAACTTGTCCGGATACGCGAAATACTCCTGCAGCAGGCGATAGCCGAGAAAGGACTCCTCGGGGTAGACCAGCAGGCCCTCGTCGCGCGCGAAGCCGACCGGGCGAACGCTCGTTTCCGGCAGCAGCTGACCGGCTTTCCCGGGGCCCTTCTGCGCCAGGAGACCACGCGGATCGCGCAGCAAGAGCTCGTAGAGCCGGTGCGCCGCGGCCGGCTGCGCGTCGAGAAAGAAGCGCAGCCGCGGGATCGCGAGCTCCGCGAACGAGTGACCGCCGAGCGCGCGCAGTCGGATGCGCAGCGCCGAGCGCACGTCGGGCGGAACGGGCTGGCCGAGCGCGACGGCGGAGACCAGCTCGACGGACTCGACCTCGATCGGCCAGAGCTCGACCGGGTAGGCGGTACGGAAGCGGCAGCGCACGCCGCCCACCGCCTTGCTGTACAGCAGGCTGTGTCGCGCGACGCGCAAGCCGTCGGGCGGATACGTGGCGTCGGGGTCCGACGCGAGCGAGACGATGGCGAGCGACGGGATCGGGCTCGTGTAGTGCGGATACACGATGCCGAGCAAGGCGTCGGTGATCTCGGCGAAGTCGTCGTCGAGGCGCATGTGCACGCGCGCGGTCAGCATCGCGAACGCCTCGATCAGCCGCTCGACGTGCGGATCCGGGCTGCCGGTGGGCTCGAGCTGCAGGCGCCCCGCGACCTCGGGATACTTGTCCGCGAACTCGACGCCCAGCTTGCGGATGAACGACAGCTCGCGCTCGTAGTAGTGCAGCAGCTCGTCGCGCATCAGAGCTCTTCTCGCACTTGAATGCGGCTCGCGTCGAAATCGACGGCGGTGTCGAACGAGACGGGCATGCGGATCGGCTCGACCTCGAGCGTCGCGTCGATGCGGAAGCGCAGCCGGAAGTCGTCCGCGTCGTTGCTCGCCAGCGGAGTCACTTTCACGCTGCGCGCGCGCAGGCGCGGCTCGAAGCGGCGGATCGTCTCCTCGAGCAGGCGCGCGATCGCGGTGGCGTCCCCGGGATTTCGCCACGAATAGGTCGACAGATCCGGTAGCCCGTAGGCGAGGATCGAGTGACTCGCCTCGGGGAGGTGCTCGAGATCGTCGGGCAGCCAGCGCTTGGTGTTGAGCAGCCAGTCGAGGTCGCGTCCCACCGCCGCGGCGAGCTCGCGCGGGCCCATCTCCTGCAGCTGCGCGCGCGCCGCCGCGCTTTCCGGCGCCATGAGCCGATCGAACACCCCGGGACGAAGCGGTGCTTCGCTGCGCCCGGACCTAGCCACGGCTCGCCTGCGCGGCGAGCTCGAGGGTCCGCAGCTCGAGCAGGCCGACCTCGCGCTCTCGCGAGCCGCGGCTCGCGAGCAGCACCTTCTGACCCGTGCCGCGGAACGCGAGGCCGTGCGCGTCGCGCCAGTCCGTCATCTGACCGAGCTGCAGGCGCCCGTCCTCCGCCGCGTGTGAGCCGACGTACAGCGCGGGCAGATGCACGTTCGCCGCGGCGCCCGAGGTGTCTTCGAGCCGCGCGCCGGGCCAGAGCAAGTCGAGTCGCCGCGCGGGAGCCGCCACCTCGAGCGCGCGCACGCGCTCGAGCGGCAGCCACAGATAGTGACCGCCGGCGAACACCTCGAGCACCGGCCCGAGCACGTCGTCGTGGTCCGAGAGGTCGTCGAAGCTCTCGCCGTCGAGCTTGCCTTCGAGCGCGGGCGTGTTCGCGCGCGCGCGTTCGAGCGCGGCGCCCGCGCGCTCGACCTCGCCGGCGCGCAGCGCGTGCAGCGCCTCGAGCCGCGCCTCGACGTGCGCGGGACAATCGGGCGGAAGCAGCGGCGCCCCGCCCCGCTCGTGCACCGCGCGCCGTTCCGCCTCGGCGACCAGCAGGCTGCGGTAGTGAGTCGAGCCCATGCCGAGCTCGGGGTCCTGGACGGCGAGCGTGTCGAGCTGCGCGGTCGCGCGGTCGAGCTCACCGGCGAAACACAACAGCACCGTGAGCTCGAAACGCGCGTCGGCGTCGGTTGGCTTGGCGCGCACGAGCGCGGTCTGTGCCGCGACCGCATCGCCGAGCCTTCCCGCGGAGAGAAGCTCCTGCACGGTCATCGCCGGACCCCGCTGTTCGCCCTTTCAGACGGGCTGGTTCGTCCCGAAATCCCAGCCGCCGGTCAGCGAGCCCTGAGCGCCGGCGCTCGACGGGTCGGTCTGCGTGTAGGTGACCAGGATCGACGCGTAGTTCAGCGAGAGGGACTCGATCGGCAATCCCCCGCCGCCGCCGGACTGCGAGATGCTGCTGATGATCACGTCGGTCATCTTGTACTGCACGTACTCGATCTGCCCGCCCGCGCCATCGGTGCGATTCACCGAGATGACGGCTTCCTTGAACTGTGCGCCCTGGGCGGTCGAGAGCACCAGCTGCGGCGAAGACTTGTCGACGTTCTTCGTGACGGCGACGTCCTGCGCGAAGGCCTTCTCCGTGGCCGCGGACCCGGCGGTGCTGCGCGGACCGACGGGCATCGAGACGCCGAGGCTGAACGCCAAGAGCTCGATCTCGCCCTCGTGATTGGCCGCGGTGCTCTCGCCCTCGAGGTCGGTCATCTTCAGATAGGCATCGGCAGGCATTGACTTGCTCTCCCTGTTGGATGAGAGCCGCGCGACTCACTCGACCGCCGAGCGCGGCCGCGGGCTTTCGATTTTGGAGTCACTTCGCGGCCGCGGGCAGCTCCGCGACGAGCCGCAGGCTGATGCCGAGCTCGTCGAGTTGGAAGTGCGGGCGCAGATAGGCGATCGCCTTGTAACAACCCGGCCGCGCCTTGTCGTCGATCACGTCGACGCGCGCCTCGCGCAGCGGGCGCTGCGCCTTGGCGTTCTGCGTCGCGTCGTCCTGCAGGAGCACGTACTGGGCTAGCCAGCGATTCAAGAACGTCTCGCACTCGGAGCGAGACATGAACGAGCCGATCTTGTCGCGGCAGATCGACTTCAGGTAGTGCGCAATCCGCGACGTGGCCATCAGGTACGGGGTCTGACTCGACAGCTTCGCGTTCGCCGTGGCTTCCTTGGTGTCGTACTTCTTCGGGCGCTGCACCGAGTTGCCGCCGAAGAACGCCGCGTAGTCGGTGTTCTGGCAGTGGAGCAGCCCGATGAAGCCGAGGTCGGAGAGCTCCTTCTCGCGCGTGTCGGGAATCAGGACCTCGGTCGGGCACTTCGCGCCGACATCGCCCTCGCGCGACTTGAACACGTGGATCGGCAGGCCTTCGACGAGCCCGCCGCCCTCCGGCCCGCGGATCGCCACGCACCAGTGGTGCTTGGCGAACGCCGCAGTGAGTCGCCCGGCGAACTCGTACGCGGCGTTGCCCCAGAGATATTCCTCGTGCGTGTTCGAGACATCCTCGTCGTAGCTGAACTCTTCGACCGGATTCCCCTCGTTCGAGTACGGCAGGCGCCGCAGCACGTGCGGGAGGGCGAGCGAGACGAAGCGCGAGTCGTCCGAGTCACGGAACGAGATCCACTTCGTGTTCTCGGGGTTCGTCTTGTCGAAGATCTTGGCCAGATCGCGCGGGTCTGGCATCTGCGTAAAGCTGTCCATCGCAAACATCTTCG
>DATFUE010000225.1:0-2639 GCA_035261165.1 Myxococcota bacterium | reverse complement strand
CGCTTCGGAATCCCGCGCAGGTGCGCGAGCACGTCGCCGTGCCGGATCTCGCGCTCGAGAATCCAGATCGCGCCGGCGAACAGCGCGATCCCGATCAGCGGGCCCAGCGCCCGCGCAAGCCTCTCGTTCATGCCCCTCCCTACGGCGCGCGCAGCCGGAGGGTACTCCGAACGCTCACGCCGAAGCCCCCGAGTAGTGCCGCAGTCCGCGCAGCCAGAACCAGCGCGAGACGGCGAGCAGCACGAGCGCGACGCCGCACGCGAGGGCGAGATTCGCGGCGGTGAGTCGCCCCGCGAGCGCCTCTGCGGGGACGGTCACGGCCAGCGCGACCGGCACGACGACGGTGAGTGAGAGGCGCAGCCAGGGCGGGTAGATGCCGACCGGCCAACGACCGGCCTGATACATGCTCCAGAAGATCTGCAGCACGTTCTCGAGCCGCACGAACCAGAAGGCGAAGGTCGCGAGGATCATCCAGAACGCGTACACGGTGGCGGCGCCGGCAACGAGCGCGATGGCGAAGCCGAGCGTCTCGAGCGCGCCGACCCGATCGGCCAATCCGGCGAGCCCGTAGAACAGGATGCCCAGGCCGAGCGCGAGGTCGACGAGCTTCCAGACGCGGACCTCACTCGTCGAGGCCAGGAGCTGCGCGTCGGCGGGCTTCGTCAGGATGAAGTCGAGCGTTCCCTGGCGCACGTCCTCCATGAACTTGGTCAGGCTCGGCGCGATCACGATGTGGATCGCGCCGTACACCGTGAAGTAGACGCCGAGCAGCGCGACCAGCTCGGGGGGTCGCCAGCCCGCGAGTGTCTGCGTGCGCGAGAAGACGAGTGACACGGCGGCGAGCGCGGAGCCGACGTTCAGCAGCGACTCGAAGATCTGGATCCAGAAGTTCGCGCGGTACGCGGCCTCGTTCTGGAAGCCCAGCTTCGCGAACACCCAGAAGATGCGCAGCGCCGCCACGCCTCAGCCGCCCACCGACGAGAAGCGGCGCAGCGCGCGGGGCCAGACGAGCGCCAGGAGCGCAGCGCCGGCGGCGGTCCACACGAGCTGGAGCGCGAGCCCCTCGAGCGCGTCCGCGCGAGACACTTTGCCCAGTGCGAGCTCGACCGGAAACGAGACCATGAACCGGAACGGCAGCGCGTCGGCCAGGCCGCGCAGCCACGCCGGGAGCAGCGCTAGCGGCGCCACGCGGCCCGACAGGAAGAACAGCACCGCGAAGTACGCCTGGTTCACTGCCATGATGCGCGTGGTCCAGAAGCAGGCGAGCGCGAGCGCCCACTCGAACACGAAGCGGACCGCGAAGGCGAGCAGAAGCGCGGGCACGAACAGCGCGAGTGACCACGCGTGGAGCTCGGCGCGGGGCTGAAACGCGAGCGCGAGCAAGCCGAGCGCCGGCAGCAGCGCGACCTGCATCGCCAGCTTGTGCGCGATGTTCTCGGCCAGGTCGCCGTGGATCGGATGGACGGGGCGCAGGAGCAGAAACGCGAACTGACCCTGCTGCACCCGGTACTGGAACTCCCACATGTGCCAGCCGGACGTGATCTGATTCACGGCCGCGAGCACGAGATAGTAGGCGGCGAAATCGCGCGGCCCGTAGCCCCCGAGTGTGCCGCCCTGCGCGTTCGCTGCGGCGGACCAGACCGCGAGATAGATCAGCGGCTCGATCACCATGCCGATCAGCCAGATGGCGCTCGACGCGCGGTACTGCATCTCGATCGCGAGCGAGATGCGGATGTAGGTTCCGTAGAGATCGCGCAGGAAGCTCACGGCGGCGACCCGGTCGCGAACACGCGCTCGATCACTTCCTCGATCGGCGGATCCTCGACGACGAGGTCGACCACGGGCAGGTCCGCCAGCAGCCGCGCGGTGACCTTGGGCGTGTCCGCCTTGGGCACGCGCAGCACCGCGCGCTCGCCGGCGCGCGAGACCACCTCGCCGTAGCTCGCGAGGTCGGGCGCGGGCCCGCCGAGCTCCACCGACACCGTCTTGTGTGACGCGAAGCTCGCCACCAATGCCGACAGCAGGCCGTCGAAGAGCAGGCGCCCGTGGTGGATCACGATCACGCGCCGGCACAGCGCCTCGACGTCGGCCATGTAGTGACTCGTGAGCAGCACGGTGGCGCCGGTGCGCCGGTTGTAGCCGGCGACGAACTCGCGGATGCGCCGCTGCATGGTCACGTCGACGCCGATCGTCGGCTCGTCGAGAAACAGCATCCGCGGCTCGTGCAGCAGCGCCACGGCGAGCTCGCACTTCATGCGCTCGCCCAGCGACAGGTTCCGCACCGGTCGCTCGAGCAGCGCGCCGAGGTCCAACAGCTCCACCAGCTCGCCGAGCACGCGCCGGAAGCGCGCCGCGTCGATGCGGTAGATCGCGCGATTGCGCTCCATCGAATCGGCGACGGGAATGTCCCAGACCAGCTGATTGCGCTGGCCCATCACCAGCGTGATCTGGCGCAGGAACGCGTGCTCCCGCCGCCAGGGCACGAAGCCGAGCACGCGCGCGCCGCCGCTCGTCGGGTGAAGCAGGCCGGAGAGCATCTTCAGGGTCGTCGTCTTGCCCGCGCCGTTCGGACCCAGGAAGCCGACGACTTCGCCGGGCTCGACCGCGAACCGGATCGCGTCGACCGCGGTCACGCGCCG
>DATFUE010000224.1:0-6181 GCA_035261165.1 Myxococcota bacterium | reverse complement strand
AGAGCGCGAGCAGCGCAAGCGCGGTGACTAGCTGTGAAACGGAGCGAGGCATCGCCCGCATCGACTCTCGGTAGCACGCACCCATTCGGGCCGTCAACGGGACACGCGATTGCGGCCGGCGCGCTTGGCGCGGTAGAGCGCTTCGTCCGCCAGCTGCAGCAGGTGATCCGGCGACGGCAGGCCGGCAGCGAGCTCCGCCATGCCGATGCTGATGGTCGTCGCGACACGCACGCCGTCGCGCACGAACTCGTAGCCTTCGACTCGGGCGCGGATCCGCTCCGCGACCGCCGTCGCCCCGTCGACGCCCCGCGCCTCGAGAAACGCGATGAACTCGTCGCCGCCGTAGCGACACGCGCGCCCCAGACAGGCGATCTCCTGGAGAATGATCTTTCCGACCTCCGCGATGCACAGCGAGCCCATCTGATGCCCGCGGACGTCGTTGATCGACTTCAGCCCGTCCAGATCCATCATCAACAGCGCGAGCGGCGCGTCCGCACGCTTCGCCGCCTCGAACGCGCGCGCCAGCTCGAGGTCGAACGCGCGCTTCACCAGGAGGCCGGTGAGCGCGTCGACGTTCATCAGCACGTCGATCCGGTCGTGGAACTTCTCCTCGATCGCGTCCTGGAACGAGAAGCGCAGCACCGTCTCGCCGACGAAGATCTTGTCGCCCTCGGCGAGTGACCGCTCGGTGACTTTCTCGCCGTTCACGAAGGTGCCGTTGCGGCTCTCGAGGTCCGCGACGCGGAAGCCGCCGGTCTCGCCGTCGGCCTCCACTACGCAGTGTCGCGCCGAGACCGCCGGATCGACGAGCACGAGCCCGGCGACTTGCGGGTCGCGTCCGATCACGAGCCCCGCGGCCGGCAGCGGGTGGCGCTTGCCGATCTCCGCGCCCGCCACGACCACGAGTCCCGGGCTGCGCCGCGCGAGCTCAGCGTCGTCCACGGGCGACGCGATCCGCGCGGCGGTTTGGCTCTTGGGGTCGTTCAATCCGGTCCTCCGCACTCGGCTCTTCGACCGCAGAAGATCGGACCTACAGATCGAAGACCGGGCCTACGGATGCCCCCGACAGAGGTGCGGCGCGGGTCTCGCGCCTAGGGGTTTCGCGGCTTACTTGCTCCACACGCCCGGTTCGTTCCCGCGGTAGCCCAGAGTCCGGTAGGCGGCGTCGACGAGCGACTGACCGCGGTCGTTCAGCAGGATCCCCGGGCCCATCTGGTTCATCGAGTAGCCGAACGAGAGACCCTCGACCGGGTCGGCGAAGCCGATGCTGCCGCCCGCGCCGACGTGGCCGAAGGCGGCCGAGGAGAGCACCGCGGAGTCGCGGTCGCCGCGCGCGCGGCGCCGGTTGTCCATGGACTTCATGAAGCCGAGCGCGAAGCGCGACGGGATGAGCAGCGTCGCGTCCTCGTTGGTCGCCACCGCGACCTCGCTCATGCGCGGCAAGTGACTCGCCTCGACCAGCTTCAGCTTGCCGAGCGAGCCGCCGTTCGCGAGCGGCGCGTAGATGCCCGCGAGGCCGCGCGCGTTCGAAATGCCGCCCGCCCCACCGATCTCCGCGGCGTGACACTCGCGCGAGTTGGGGTCGAAGCCGCCGCTGTTCAAGAGCGAGAGCGCCTGCGTCGACTTCGGGTCGAGCATCATCCGCTGCATGAACTCGCTCAGCGGGTCGCCCGGCTTGGGCAGGTACATCAGCACCGGGGCGATGCGCGCCTCGACCGACTCCGGCGCGCCGATGTGGAACTCGACACCGAGCGGTGTCGCGACCTCGTCCCGGAAGAACGCGCCCAGTGACTTCCCCGAGACCCGGCGCACCAGCTCGCCGACCGTCCAGCCGAAGTTGATCATGTGATAGCCGTTGCGCGTACCCGGCTCCCAGAACGGCGCCTCGTCGGCGAGCATCTCGACCATGTAGTTCCAGTCGGTGCAACCGCCGTGGCGCAGCGGCGTCTTGAACGCAGGCAGGCCGACGGAGTGGTCGAGCATCATGCGCACGGTCGCGCGCTCCTTGCCCTTGCGAGCGAACTCGGGCCAGTACTCGGCGACCGGCGCCTCGAGGTCGAGCTGGCCGCGGCTCGCGAGAACGTGCGCGCAAATCGCGGTCGCGCCCTTCGTGCACGAGAACACGATCGAGACGGTGTCGCGCGACCAGGGCACGTTCTCGGCCGGGCGCGCGAGCCCGCCCCAGAGGTCCACGACCGTGCGGCCCGCGAGCGTCACGCACACCGAAGCTCCGACCTCGCCGCGCGCGGCGAAGTTCTTCTGGAACTCGTCGGCGAGCGCGAGAAAGCGCGCGTCGCACTGGCCCTCGATCTTGCCGTTCGGAACGTCTCGCTTGATGGTCTCCATGATGGCGAGCATACCCGAGACCCGGAGCGCGCTGCCGGAGGTGTCGCTCGCGCGGCGCCGCGAGATCCTCGCGCTCGAGCCCAGCCCGGCGCGCCACGGCGAGCTGCTCGAGGCGCTCGGCTTCGCCTCCGCGCTCGAGGTCGTGCGCTCGCGAGGAGCGGTGCGCCTGCGCGAGGAGCCGCTCCGGGTCGTCGCCTGGAACGCACAACGGTGTAGGGATCCGGCGCGCGCCGCGGAGCTCTTGCGCGCAACCGGGGGCGACGTGTTCCTGCTCTCGGAGCTCGACGTCGGCATGGCGCGTTCGGGCCAGGTGAACGCGCCCCGCGAGCTCGCCGGGCGGCTCGGCTGCTCGGCCGCGTTCGCGGTGGAGTTTCTCGAGCTCGGGCTGGGCGACGCCCAGGAGCGCCAGGCGCACGCGGGCCTGGAGAACGCGGTCGGGTTTCACGGCGGGGCGATCCTGGCGCGCGGCGAGCTGGTCGCGCCCGAAGTCGTGCGTCTGGAGCGCAGCGGCCGCTGGTTCGACGGCCGGCTCGGCGAGCGGCGCGTGGGCTCGCGCATCGCGGTTCTGTGTCGCCTGGCGCTCGGCGGGCGCGAGCTCGCGCTGGCGTCGCTGCACCTCGAGAGTCACTCGGATCCCGGCGAGCGCGCGGCCCAGCTCGACGCCGTGTTCGACGCGCTCGAACGCCTGGCGCCCGGCGCACCCGCGCTCGTCGGCGGCGACGTGAACACGCACTCGCTCGGGCTGGCGGAGCTCGAAGACCGCGAGCGCCGCCGCGTTGCGCTCGCGCGCGATCCGGGCCGGCTCTCCGATCCGATCGCGCACGAGCCGCTGTTCGCGCTCGCCGAGCGCCGCGGCTTCCAGTGGCGCGCGGCGAACCTGCGCCCGGCGGCGACTTACAAGCGCGACGGACGCGGCGCGCTCCAGCTCGACTGGTTCTTCGCCCGCGGACTGCACGTGTCCGAGCCGGCGGTGATCCCCTCGGACGACCTCTCGGACCACGAGGCGATCGCCGTCTCGGTCCGCCTCGCCTAGGGTGATAGAGTCTCTCCCGTGGCAGCCGAGAACGTGGATCTCTTCGACGCCCGCACCTTCGAGTCCGGCCCCCCGCACGACTTCTTCGCGCGGCTGCGCGCGCGGCCGGGCCTGCACTGGATCCCCGGGCGCGACGGCCGCGAGATCCTGCCGGGACGGGTCGAGCCGTACCAGCACGGCTTCTGGGTGATCTCGCGCTACCAGGACGTGGTCGCGATCTCGCGCGACCACGAGCGCTTCTCTTCGGAGCGCGGCAGCGCGGTGAACGCCGACATGCCGCCGGAGGAGCTGCTGCTGTTCCGCCAGCAGCTGATCCACATGGATCCGCCGCGCCACACCAAGCTGCGCAAGCTCGTGAATCGCGGCTTCACGCCGCGCATGATCGCCAAGCTCGAGTCACACGTGCGCGAGCACGCGCGCGACATCGTCGACAAGGTCGCGCGCAAGGGCGAGTGTGACTTCGTCACCGCCGTCGCGGCCGAGCTGCCGCTGCTCGTGATCGCGGAGCTGCTCGGCGTGCCGATCGAGGACCGCTGGAAGCTGTTCCACTGGAGCAATCGCCTGATCGGCGCGGAGGATCCGGAGTACGGCTCGCCGATCGACGCCCAGCTCGCGGTGATGGAGCTGTTCCAGTACGGCGCCTGGCTCGCGGAGCAGCGCCGCGCGAGCGCGCAGGACGACATCGTCTCCACGCTCGTGCACGCGGACGTCGACGGCGAGAAGCTCGGCGGGCTCGACTTCAACATGTTCTTCTTCCTGCTCGTGATCGCCGGAAACGAGACCACGCGCAACGCGATCTCGGGCGGCATGCAGGCGCTGTGCGAGTTCCCGGCGGAGCGCGAGCGCCTGCTGGAGCGCCGCGAGCTACTGGACACCGCGGTCGACGAGATCGTGCGCTGGGTGTCTCCCGTGATGCAGTTCCGGCGCACCGCGCAGCGCGACACGGAGCTCGCGGGCCAGGCGATACGCGAGGGCGAGAAGGTCGTGATGTACTACGGCTCCGCGAATCGGGACGAGCGCGCGTTCGCGGACGCGGCGCGCTTCGACGTCGGCCGCGACCCCAACCCGCACCTCGGCTTCGGCATCGGCGTGCACTTCTGTCTCGGCGCGTCGCTCGCACGCATGGAGATGCGCGTGATGTTCGAAGAGCTGTTCCGGCGCCTGCCGGACCTCGAGCTGGCGGGGCCGGTCGCGCGACTGCGCTCGAACTTCATCAACGGCATCAAGTCGATGCCCGTGCGGTTCACGCCCGAGGGCTGAGCTGCTGCGAATCCTCGCACTCGCACTCGTAGCTCTCGTCGCCGCGTGCGTCGGGTTCGCGGCTTGGCTCGGTGCGTTCGCGGCGGTGTCGATCGAGGAGCGGCCGATCGGCCCGTTCACGTTCGCCTACCGCGAGCTGCCGAACGCGACGCCCGCGGACGTCGGGCGAGTCACTCGGGAGCTCCAGTCGGAGCTCTCGGCGGCGGGCGCGAGCGAGCTGCGGCCGCTCGGCGTCTACAAGCCCGACGGCTCGGCACAGATCGGTGTCGCCGTTGGCGCCGGCGCGGAGAAGCTCGCCGCGCTCCCGGACGTGAAGCTGCGCGAGCTCGCCTCCGCGAACGGCATGGTCGCCGAGTTCCCCTGGCGCATGCCGCTCTCGTTCCTGGTCTCGTACGTGCGCGTGAACCCGGCCTTCGAGCGCTATCGTGAAGCGAAGGGCTACGAGATCGCGCCCGCGTGGGTGCTCCTCGACGGGCGCACGATCGTCAACATGATGCCCATCGAACGGAGACCACCATGAGTTCCATCGAGGAAGTTCGCGGCCGCGAAGTCACGATCCGCTTCGAAGCGAGGAAGTGCATCCACTCGCGCAACTGCGTGCTGGGCCGACCCGACGTATTCGTACCGAACGCCAAGGGCGAGTGGATCCACCCGGATCGCGCGACCCCGGCGCAGGTCGAGCACCTCGCGCTCACCTGCCCTTCCGGCGCGATCACGTTCGCGCGCAACGACGGCGGCGCCGGCGAGACCGCGCCGCTCGTGAACACGGCGCACGTGCGCGAGAACGGCCCTCTGGCGCTGCACGCGGAGCTCGCGGTCGGGGGAGTATCGATCGGCTACCGCGCCACGCTGTGCCGCTGCGGGGCTTCGAAGAACAAGCCGTTCTGCGACGGGAGTCACACGGGCGCGGCGTTCACCGCGACCGGAGAGCCGGCCACGAAGGAGTCAGAGGCGCTCCCCGTGCGCAACGGTCCGCTCACGGTGACTCCGGCGCCGAACGGCCCGCTGCGCGTGCAGGGCCCGCTCGAGATCGTCAGCGGCACGGGCCGCACGATCCTGCGCACGACCGAAACCTATCTGTGTCGCTGCGGCGGATCGGCCAACAAGCCGTACTGCGACGGCAGCCACAAGAGAAACGGGTTCGTCGGCTAGGAGCGCGCCGCCTTGAGTCTCTGCTCGAGGGCGGAGAGCTCCTTCGAGAGCTCGAGCGGGAGGCGGTCGCCGAACACCGCGTAGTGTTCGCGGATCAGCGGCAGCTCGGCGAGCCAGCCGTCGACGTCGGCGCCGAGCAGCACCGCGAGATCCTCGGGATCGAGATCGAGCCCGTCGGTCTCGAGCTCGCCCTCCGACGGGAGGATGCCGATCGGCGTGTCGACGCCCTTCGCCACGCCCTCGCAGCGCTCGAACACCCACTTGAGCACGCGGCTGTTCTCGCCGTAGCCGGGCCAGAGGAACTCGCCGTTCGGGCCCTTCCGGAACCAGTTCACCCAGAAGATCTTCGGCAGCTTCGCGCCCTCTGCTCTGCCGACGCGCAGCCAGTGA
>DATFUE010000223.1:0-2290 GCA_035261165.1 Myxococcota bacterium | reverse complement strand
AAGGCGCGCGCGCTGCTGCGCAAGCTGCGCGACCTGAACCTTACCAGCGGCCCCGTCGCGGTCACCCGCCGCGCCTGCGTCGAGCTCGCGGGCTGCCTCTCCCTCGACGCACCCGTCGAGAAGGGTGTGCGCTACCGCGTGCAGCAGAGTGACGGCACCACCGGCCTGCTCGAGCTCGCCTGGAACGAGGGCGCGCTCAGCGTCGCGGCCGGCGAGCTCGGTCCGCTGTTCCCGCTCGACCGCCTGCCCCCGATGCGCCGCCTGGAAGTCCCGCTGACGCGCGACCGCCAAGGCAGAGCCTGCGCACCGAAGCTCGGCGCGCGCGTCGATCCCGAGAGCAGCGACACGCGCCAGCTGGAGCACTTCCTGCGGCGCGTGGTGAAGACGATGTTCCGCTGAAGTCGGCGCGCTGAGCGCGCGCTGCTTCCTACTTCTTCACGATCATCCCGCAGGCCCAGCGCGTGCCTGCGTTGCCGGTCGGGTCGGTCTTGTAGTCGTCCGGGCTCATGTGGATCATCAAGCACGTCCCGCCAGTCTTGATGAGCGAGTTCACGACGCCCTCCTCGAGCGTCACCAGCTTCGCCATCACCTCGACGTGCGCCGTGCCGTCGGGCTTGACCTCGAAGTTCGGCAGGTCGCCCGCGTGCGGACCGTCCGGATTCTCCAGCCCATGTTTTCTCCCGTACGGATTGAAGTGCGGGCCCGCGGAATCGAAGGGCTTCGTCTCGCCGGCGTGGCACTGGCCGTTGTTGTGGATGTGCAGCGCGTGCGTGCCGGGCGGAGCGCCGTGGACGTCGAGGACGATCCTCACGCCCGAGTCCGTCTGGGTCAGGGTCGCGCTGCCGACGGCGCGGTTGGAGTTGTCGATCAGGTCGGCCTTGGCGGTCTTGGCGCCCAGGCCGAGCGCGGAGCAGGACGCGAGGGCGATCAGGGAAAGGACAGCGAACGGACGCATGGGAACCTCCTGGGTTGCCCCGAGGGTAGTGCGGCGCGCGGGGCGCGCAAGCTCAGAGGCGCGAGCGCTTCTCGACCAGGTCGGCCAGCGTGCCGACCGCCAGCACCTGCAGGAAGGCGATGAACAGCACCACCGACTTGTCTGAGAGGTTCGCCGGCGAGGTGACGAAGCAGTCGAAGTAGAGCGAACCCGCGAGGCCCAGGCCGATCAGCAGCGCCAGCGGCACGAAGACCTTGAGCGGGTTGAAGTACATCACCGTGCGCAGGATCAGCGCCGTGAAGCCGATCGTGTCGCGCAGCGGCTTGATCTTCGAGAGGCCCGCGCGCTTGGCGTAGTCGATCGGCACGTAGTCGACGCGGTGGTCGTTGGTCAGCGCCGCGAGCGTGATGGTGGTGGTGAAGGAGAAGCCGCTGGGCAGGATCGGCCGGTACATCAGCACCAGCTCGCGGCGGATCGCGCGCAAGCCGGAGTTCAGGTCCGGGATCGGCGTTCCGGCCAGGAACGACGCGAGGCCGCGCAGGAAGGCCTTGGCCGGCCGGCGCACGAACGGGATGTGGACGTCGGCGCCGGTCCGCGAGCCGACGGCCATGTCGGCGCCGTCGTCGATGCGCGCGAGCAGCTCCTGGATCTTGTTCTCGGGGTAGGTCCCGTCGCCGTCGGTGATCACGACCACGTCGTGGCGCGCGCGCGCGAAGCCGGTCTTGAGCGCGGCGCCGTAGCCGCGGTTGACGAGGTGCTTCTCCAGGCGCAGCTTCGAGAAGCGCGACTTGAGCCGCTCGAGCACCTGGGCCGTGCCGTCGGTCGAACCGTCGTCGACGACCAGGATCTCGACCGGTACCGCGAGCGCGAGCGCGTCGAGGCGCTCGACCACGCCCTCGATGGCGTCGTGCTCGTTGTAGGCCGGGACGACGATCGTCACGCCGCGCGCGGTCAGGCTCTGCTGGCTGTCGTGCTCGATGGCGGGCTCCGTGGAGGCCCGCGGAGGATAGCGGAGCGGCATGCCCGCGTCATGCCCGCGCCGCGGCGGAACCGCGCAGCGTGCGCAGCGCCTTGCGCGCCATGCCGGTCAGCGGGAACTCGGCGCTGCGCGCGAGCGCGACCCAGCGCCAGTCGGCCCCGCGCGGCTCCCGCGCGAGCTCCCCGCGCCGCAGGACGAGCCGGATGCGGTGGTGCGTGATCGTGTGGCGCAGCTCTGCGAGCGGCGTGCCCTCGCGCAGCAGCGCGCAGCGGTCCGCCAGCGGCCAGCGCGCCCTGAAGAGGTGTTCGGAGCCGCGCTCGCGCGTCGGAAGCTCCCACATCCCGGCCATGCGCCCCTCGGCGGCGCGGCGGCGCAAG
>DATFUE010000222.1:0-5038 GCA_035261165.1 Myxococcota bacterium | reverse complement strand
GGCGTCTTCGATGACCTCGTCGAAGCGGACGCACTCGGCGCCGCCCGAGCGGTCGACCTGCTCGTCCGCGGAGATGAGATGGCGCGGGGCCTGTCCCGTCGCGTTCAACAGGTACTCCGCCAGAGCGGTGTCTAAGCACTGCTTCAGGCCCTCGGCGGTGGTGACGTCGGCGGGTACGTCGAGCTCCGAGAACTCGACCTCGACGACCTGCGCCACGAGCGACCGCAGCTCGGCCGCGGTCTCGGGGTACTTCTCGGAGAGCGGCTTCATGAAGACGACGACGTGGTTGGGCGAGAACGTCGCCCCCGGCACCGCCCACCAACGTGATCCAGTCGGCGGGAGAACCGAGATCCCGTGCTCGGGGAAGTCGTAGCGGGCGTTCGGATCCGTGACCGGCACGGCGCCGGGCCCAGCGCAGGCGATCGAGAGGGACGCGGCGAAGGTCGGGAACGAGACACGGAGACACCGGTACACCGAACGACCTCCTCGCAGATGGAGACACGATAGCAGTCTGCCGAAGAGCAGGCGTGGACACAGGCCGATTCCTCGCCGTTGCCGCGCTCGCTCTCGCGCTCACTGCGGAGACGCGAGCGCCGGATCGCGCTGACCCGCGCGATCTGGTCGCGCGCTTGCGCGGTCCGCGCGTCGCGGCGCATCGCGGCGGGTACGGACTTCCGGACGCGAACACGGTGGCGCGCTTCGAGGTCGCGCGCCGGCAGGGTGTCGACATCGTCGAGACGGACCTGCGCCTGTCTAAGGACGGGGTGGTGTTCCTGTTTCACGACTCGCTCCTGGACCGCGCCACGAGCTGCACCGGGCCGATCGCGAGTCACACGGCCGCGGAGATCGCGCGCTGTCACTTGAAGGGGCTGGATCGGGGCCCCGATCGCTTCGAGAGCGCGCTGCGCTGGTCGCGTGGACGCGTGGTGATCGACGCGGAGATCAAGACCGGGGCGGTCATCCATGCAGCCATCGATCTGGTCCGGCGCCATCGCGCTTACGACTGGGTCTACTTCCAGGTCGGGAATGGTCTTCGCACCTATCGAGAGGTTCGCGATTACGACACCCGGGTGGCCGTGGAGGCCGCGCCGCGGGGGCCGCGCGGCGGGCAATGGCTGAAAGAGCTGCTGGCGACGCGGGATCCGCGTCTGATTCTCATCCAGCTGCACCCCGACTTCCTGTCGCGCGAGATCCTCGAGTCGATCCACGCGAGTGGGAGGCTCGCCTCTCTGAACGCATGGCTGCTGGCGTCGGAAGTGAATGGCCCGTCCTGCGCGCAGGTGTTCGAGCTGGGGATCGACGTCGCGGTGACGAACGCGGCGGGTGCGTGCGCGAAGCAGCGCGACGCGGCCCGCGCGAACAAGAGCAAGGATCACCCGTTGCGAAGAGGCGCTGCCAACTCCGCGTAGCGATCGAGCGCCGCCAACACGAGTGAGTCTTCCCCGATCGGCAAGCGCAGGATCGCCCGCTCCACGCCGGTGTCGCGCGCGGCGCGAAGCGTGTCCCGGGTCTGCTCCTTGTCCTCGAGGAAGAAGAGCGACACCGAGAGCTTCGAGTCGTCGCGGCCGAGTGCGCGCATGCGTGCGCGCACGTCGTCGATGCTGCGCTTCGCGGTCGCCACGTCGAAGGTGAGCGGCAGCCACCCGTCGGCGTGCTTCGCCACCTGCGCGCGGCCGAAGGGCGTGTCGAGCGTGCCGAGCGCGATCGGCGGGTGCGGCTGCTGCAGGGGCTTCGGATAGCACCAGAGAGGCCCGAAGCGCACGAACTCACCCGCGAAGCGAGGCTGCTCCTGCGTCCACAGCGCCTTCAGCGCGTCGAGCCGCTCGATCGCCTGCTTCCAGCGGTCCGCGAACTCGATGCCGTGATTCGCCATCTCGGGCACGTTCCAGCCGGCGCCGATGCCGAAGATGAGGCGCCCGTCGCACAGCCGGTCGAGCGTGGCGACTTGCTTGGCGAGCACGATCGGGTGGTGCTGATTGATCAGGCAGATCGAAGTGCCGAGGATCAGCCTCGAAGTCACTGCCGCCGCGGCGGCGAGGCCGGCGAACGGATCGGACATGTGCCGGTACTCGACCGGCAGCTCGTCGCCCAGGGGCGATTTCACGATCCCATCGGGCGGCACCGGGATGTGCGTGTGCTCGGGCAGCCAGAAGGACTCGAAGCCGCGCTCTTCCAGCGCGCGCGCGAGCCGGTCCGCGCGCATGGTGTACTCGGTGTTGAAGCTGAAGGCTCCGATCTTCATGTCGTTCCCTCTCTCATCTGGAACCGGATCGGCAGTGACTTGGGACCGCCCACGAAGTTCGTGACCGTGCGCCGCGGGATGCCGGCGAGCTCCAGAGATTCGAGCCGCGGCAGGAGCTCTTCGAAGAAGCAGGCCATCTCCAGGCGCGCCAGGTGCACGCCGAGACACATGTGCGCGCCGAAGCCGAAGCCGATGTGGCGATTCGGCGTCCGGTCGGCGCGGAACTCGCAGGGCGCCTCGAAGGCGTCTTCATCGCGGTTGCCCGACGGGAAACACAGCACCACGAGATCGCCCTTGCGCACGCGCTGCCCGGCGACCTGCACGTCGCGCGCGGCGGTGCGGACGAACTGGTGGATCGGCGTCGTCCAGCGCACGGACTCCTCCACGAGCGCCGGCACGAGCGCGGGATTCGCGCGCACGCGAGCGAGCTGCGGGGGCCGCTCGGCCAGCGCCCACACGCCGCCGGCGACCGAGGACGACGTCGTGTCGTGGCCCGCGAACGCGACCGTGATGTAGTACCCCATCGCGTCGATCTCGCGGATCGGCTCGCCGTCGACCCGGCCGTTGGCGATCACGCTGATCAGATCCCCGGTCGGCGCGCGGCGCCGCGCATCCGAGAGGTGCCGGAAGTACGCCGTGGCTTCCTCGACCACCTCGCGCGTCGACGCCGCGGCTTCGAGGGGCGTCCTCGCGACGCCGCCGCGGTTCAGCTCCCGATCCGCGCTCCCGAAGAACTCGCGCGTGAGTCGCAAGACGAACGGCTCGTCGTCCTCCGGCACGCCGAGAATCGCCATGACGACGAACAGCGGATAGTGCACCGCGACCTCGCGCACGAAGTCGCACTCACCGCCGATCTCGCCGAGTCTGTCGACGTGGCGTTTGGCGAGCGCGCGGATGCGCGGCTCGAAGCGGCGCAGGTTGCCGAGCTGGAACCAACTCTGGGTGAGCGCGCGATAGCTCCGGTGATCGGGCTCGTTCATCGCCACGATCGAGCGGAAGAGCCGGCTCGTGCCCTTCTCGGCCTCGAAGGCGAGCTGCTCCCGGGTGGCCAGCCCGCCGAGACCGCTCAGGAACTCGGTGTTCCGACTCGCCACCTCGCGGATGTCGGACAGCTTCGACGCGACCCAGAAGGGCGCGTACTCGGCGAGCTCGGCGCGCGCGAACGGCAGCTCGCGGCGCACGCGCGCCAGCGTGCGATGCAGCGAGTCCCACTCGGCATACGAGGCCGGCGAGGCGATCTCGCGCGCGACGTCGTCCGGCAGCGTGGCCTCGGTCATTCGCGCCTCACGGCTAGAGGATGAAGCTGACCTTGCCCACGTCGCGCAGTGACTCGAGATCGAGGATCGCGCGGCGCTGCTGGATGCGCAGACCGGCCGGCCGGCGCTCGAGCACGTACTCGTAGCGCCCGACGTAGGTGGCCGTTTGATGGCTGCGCATCCGGTGAACGACGAAGTTCGCGGTCACCCAGGCGCGCGCTGCGTCGGTCCTGCGGATGCGCACGTTGCCGAGCAGCCGGCGCGTGCGCGCGTGCGGGTTCTCGGACCAGGTCGTCTTTCCCATCAGCTGCTCGACCCGCGAGCGCAGGCTCGCGGCGTCGTCGGCGATCAGGAACAGGGTGTCACTCGGGTCCGCTTCCGGGGCATCGGTAGACGGGACGCTGTAGGTCGCGTCCTCGGTGAAGAGCGCGAGCCACGAGTCGAGCTTCCACTCGTCGAGCAGCGCTGCCTCCGTGTAGAGGAAGTCCTCGACCTCGGCGCGCGAGAGCTCCGCGGCCGAGAGCGAGCGTGCGCTAGCGGGCTGCGACACGGCGCTCCTCGGCGATCGATGCCACGTTCGGCGCCAGCAACTCCTGCCAGCGGCGCCAGAAGGCGCGCATCTGGTGCTCACCCGTGATTGGCGGCTCCGGAGTCGTCACGTCGCGCGAGATGTCGTTCCACTCGCCGGCGGTCGACGCGTAGCCGCGCTGACACGACTCCAGCGCCTCGATGTCGTCCGGCGTCGCGAAGCCGCCAGGCCCCAGGAAGGTGAGGAAGTTCTGCAGCCGGTGCTTCCGGTGGTCCGGCGCCTCGCCGCGCGGCGCGAGTGACCAAGCCTCGACGTTCATGCGCCCGGGCGCGAGCGGATGGAAGGTCCGCACCGTGATCGCCATGATGTCGTTGATCACGAGGTTCGGGAAGATCCCGAGGTTGCGGCTCGTGGTCGCGATCCGGTGCGCGCGCTCCGCGCCCAGCCGCGCTTCGAGCTGCGCGCGGATCTCCTCGATCTCCGGCACCGCGCGCTCGCCGAACGCCGGCACCCAGTGCGCGATCGGCCGCCCCCACGCCGCCGTGTACTCGAGACAGGCGTGCCCGTTGCCGAGGTCGCGCGCGCGGTTCCACTTGGCGCCGCTCGGCAGCCCGACCGCGCCGCTCGCGGCGAGATACTTCATGTAGCGCGCGTGGGTGACCTGCGCGTGGTAGCCGTCGTAGCTGTTCTCGACCAGGAGCTTCCAGTTCGCGTTGATCGCGTAGGACTGGGTGCCGCCGACGATCTCCATGCCGACCTCGGACTGGTCGGCGACCAGGTCGAGATATTCTGCGGCCCCTGCGAGATACTCGGGCAGCGGCACGATCTCCGGATCGAAGCTCACGAAGTAGAAGCCGCGGTGGTGCTCGAGCCGAGGCGCCTCGCGCAAGCCGAGCATCTCGCGCGAGAATCCCGGCGCGTAGGCCTCGTCGCCGGGAACTCCGATCAGTCGACCGTCGTTCGCGTACGTCCAGCCGTGATAGAAGCACTGGAAGCTGTTCGCGCTGCCGC
>DATFUE010000221.1:0-2642 GCA_035261165.1 Myxococcota bacterium | reverse complement strand
AGGCCGAGCAGCTCCGCGCGCGCCCGCCCGCCCTCGAGATACTTCTCGAGCCCGACCTCGCCGAGCTTCCGTGCCGCGCGCTCGAGCATGTCCTCCCACTGCGCGAGCGCCTCGGGGTTCTTGAAGCCCGGGCCCGTGTTGCACAGCACGAGCGCGCGCACGCGCTCAGGATGCGCGCGCGCGTAGCAGAGCGAGACGATGCCGCCGACCGAGAGACCCGCGGCGATCGCCGGCGCGTCGCCCGCCGCGGCGGAGTGCACGCGGCGCAGGTCGTCGACGACCTGCGCGAGTGAGTAGCGCGCGGGCTCGTCCGGCACGTCCGACAAGCCGTGGCCGCGGTAATCCCAGGAGACGACGCGGGCGAAGCGGGCGAGCTCCGCCTCTTGACCCGACCAATGCGAGTGAGTCGAGAAGGATGCGCACGACAGCAAGAGCGGCACCCCTGCGCCCGTCGCGCGCCAGAAGAGCTTCGCGCCGTCGCTGGCTTCGACGTAAGGCACGGCTACGAACGCTCGAGTCGCTCGCGCAGTGCGCGAGTCATCTGCTGGAGCTGGTCCTTCATCGGCGCGCGGATCGTGAACTCGGGAACGAGCGCCCTCGTCGTGCCCTCCATCTCGACCCGCACCCGCGTGGTCGCGTCGTTCACGGGCAGGAGCTCGACTGCCCCCACGAGGGCGCGCCAGACCCGCCCGTCGCAGATCTTCTCGAAGCGCAGTCCACCGTCGGCGGCGGAGCGGAACACGAAGCGCACGATGCTCTCGACGCCGAGCGCCGAGACCCGCGTCTTGGTCTCGCGGGTGCCGCCCTGCGAGGAAATGATCTCGGTGTCGGGGAAGAGCTGCACGACGGTCGCGTCGCTGGCGAGGATCCGAGCGAGCTCGGCCTTCGGTCGGCGCACGATGAACTCGCTGTCGAACTTCACGCGCCGAGGATAACAAGGGCTCGCGCGACGCGGCTCGTCGGAGCTTGTTGCGGTGGAGTTGCCCGCTCCGATAGCCTCCCCGCAGATGACATACGAGCCGGGATCTTTCTCCGAAGCGGGCCCTTGGCTGGTCGATCCCGAGCGCATGTCGTGGCGGGTGGGCATCGCGGAGCTGCGCGCAGACACGCTGGCGTCGCTGCCCGAGATGGTGCGCGCGCGCGGCATCCCGCCGCTCGATCGCTTCGCCGGCGCGGGCTTCCGGCTCGGCGGCGCGCTCGTGCTCTGGGCGGCGCTCGAGCGCAAGCGCGAGCAGCCGGAGGCGCGCGCCGCGCTCTCGCGGCGGTTGCGCAAGGCGTTCGAGCGGCTGGGCCCGGCGTACATCAAGCTCGGGCAGATCGTGTCCTCGGGTCGCGGGCTGTTTCCCGACGAGGTGGTCGAGGAGTTCGCGACCCTGCGCGACCGCGTGCCGCCCGAGTCATTCGCCGCGGTGCGCGCAGTGGTCGAGCAGGACTTCGGCCGGCCGCTGGAGGAGGTCTTCGAGCGCTTCGACGAGCAGAGCCTGGCGGCGGCGTCGATCGCGCAGGTGCACTCCGCGCGCCTGCGCAGCGGCGAGGAGGTGGTCGTGAAGGTGCAGCGGCCGCAGGTCGCGAAGCTCGTGCGCAGCGACTTGCGCGCGATGGCCTGGATCGCGCCGTTTCTCGTCGGGCGCATTCCCGTCGCCGCGCTCGCGAACCCGCCGGCGCTGGTCGAGCTGTTCGCCGAGACGATCTCCGAGGAGCTCGATTTCCGGCTCGAGGCCGAGAACATGCTCGACATCGCGCGCCTGCTGCAGGACGCCGGACAGACGAAGCTCGTCGTGCCGCGGCCGCACCCGGAGCTCGTGACTCGCCGCGTGCTCGTGATGGAGCGCTTGGAGGGATACACGCTCGCGCAGGCCGCCGAGATGCGCGCCGCCGGGATCGACACCGAGGCCGTGCTGCGGGCGCTTTTGATCTCGTTCCTGGAGGGCGCCATGATCTACGGCGTCTTCCACGGCGATCTGCACGCCGGAAACCTGTTCGTCCTGCCGGACGGACGCGTCGCGCTGCTCGACTTCGGCATGACCGGCCGCATGAACCCGAAGCAGCGCCAGGCATTCATGCGCCTGATGGTGACTGGCTTCACGAACGACATTCCGGGTCACTTGGCCGCGTTCCGCGACCTCGGTGCCCTGCCGGAGGACGCCGATCTCGAGGAGCTGTCGCGCGCGCTGAAGCTCGACCGCCCGCCCGTCGATCCGACGCAGCTCACCGGCCAGGAGCTGGTGTCGGAGATCCAGGACGTGCTGAAACACTTGCTCGCGCACGGCGCGCGCCTGCCGAAGCACCTGATGCTGTACGTGAAGGATCTGATCTTCATCGATGGGGCGATCGGCGACCTCGCTCCGGACGTGGATCTGTTCGCCGAAGTCGGCCGGATCTTCGCCTACTTCAGCAGCACCCACGGCGAGCGCATCGCGCGCGAGATCGGCGACGACGCCCAGTTCGCCAAGCTGGATCTCACCGGCTTCAAGGCGTCGCTCGGGCTGAGGGGCGACGTCGAGACACTCACGCACCGCGAGCTCCTCCGGCGGCGCGAGATCGTGCGCAAGCGGCTCGAAGACGCCGGCGGTCCGCGTCTGTAACCCGCGCACGTTCGCGCCTGCCCATCTGCGCTACGATGCCGCCGTGCTCGCGCGACG
>DATFUE010000220.1:0-2992 GCA_035261165.1 Myxococcota bacterium | reverse complement strand
GTACGCGGCGCTGATCGCCGTCGCGACGCTCGCGCTCTACGCGCCGGTGCGCGCGCTGCCGTTCCTGCGCTACGACGACGAGCAGTACGTGACCGGCAACGCCGCGGTGCAAGCCGGCCTCGGGCTCGACGGGCTGCGCTGGGCCTTCACCAGCTACCACGCGAGCAACTGGCACCCGCTCACCTGGCTGTCGCACATGCTCGACGTGACGCTCTTCGGCGCGGGTCCCGTCGGTCCGCACGTCGAGAATGCGCTGCTGCACGCGCTGAACGCGGCGCTCGTGTTCGCGGTGCTGCTGCGGCTCACGGGCGCGACCGGCCGGAGCGCGATCGCTGCCGCGCTGTTCGCCGTCCACCCGCAGCACGTGGAGTCGGTGGCGTGGGTGGCGGAGCGGAAGGACCTGCTGTGCGCGCTCTTCGCGCTGCTCGCGCTGGCGGCCTGGCCGAGCTGGGCCCGCGAGCGGAGCCGGGTCGGCTACGCGGCGGCGCTCGCGTGCATGGCGCTGGGTCTGCTCGCGAAGCCGATGCTCGTGTCGCTCCCGCTCTTGCTGCTCGTTCTGGACTTCTGGCCGCTCGCGCGACCATGGAGCGCGCGGCTCGCGTTCGAGAAGCTGCCCTTCGCGGCGCTCTCGCTCGGGTCGTCGCTGCTCACGCTGCGCGCACAGGTGCACGCGATGCAGCTCGACGTCCCGTTCGTCGAGCGGCTCGCAAACGCGTGCGTCGCGCTCGCGGCCACGCTCGCGCAGAGCTTCGCGCCGGTCGGGCTCGCGGTGCTGTATCCGCATCCTCATCCGGGTCATTGGCCGCCCTCGGACGTCGCGCTCGCGGCTGGGTTCGTCATTGGGCTGGGCGCGCTCGCGTTCGCGCTCCAGCGGCGCGCCCCATATCTGCTCGCGGGCGGACTCTGGTTCGCGCTCGGGCTCGCCCCGACCCTGGGCCTGGTGCAGGTCGGCTTCCAGTCACACGCGGACCGCTACGCATATCTCCCGCAGATCGGTGTCGCCTGGGCGCTGGTGTGGGGGGCCAGTGACTTGTGGGGCTGGATGCGCGCGCCGCGTGCGCTCGGCGTCGCCGTTGCCGGCGCCGCCGTGCTTGCGCTCGCCTTCGTGACTCGCGGACAGCTCGAGTACTGGCGGAGCGACGTGGCGCTCTGGGAGCGCTCGGTCGCGATGGCGCGGCCGAGCTACTACGCCGAGACGGAGCTCGGGATCGAGCTCGGCGCGGCGGGGAACTTTCCGGGGTCACTCCCGCACTTCGCGCGCGCGGTCGAGCTCAACCCGCGTTGGTCGCGCGCCCAGGCGAACTACGGCTTCGCGCTGTTCTTGACCGGCGACACGAACGCCGCGACGGAGCGCTTCGCGCGCGCGTTCGAGCTGGAGCCGGACCCGAACGCGGCGAGTGAGTGGCACCTCTACTACGCGCGCGCGCTCGCCGCCGCCGGCCGGGCGGACGAGGCGCTGTCGCACTACGAGCGTCAGCTCGCCCTGGACCCGAACGACCGCAGCGCGCTCTTCGGCCTCGCGGAGCTCCGCGCCACCGAGCCCGAGGCGCGGCTTCGCGACGGCGCCCAAGCGCTCGCGCTGGCGCGGCGCGCGTGTCAGATCGCGCGGTGCGCGCGGCCGGAGGAGATCGACATCCTGGCGCTGTCCGTCGCGGCCGCCGGCGATCCGGTGACTGCGGCGACGCTCGAAGAGGAGGCGCTGCGCCGCGCGTACGCGCTCGACTCGGCCGAGATGGCCGCGCGCATCGAGGCGCACCTCGCGCTGTTCCGCGCGGGCGAGGCCGTCACGCAGCCGCGCTAGGAGACGCTCGGCAAGTCACTCGGCTCGGCCGGCCGCTCGAGCGGGCTGTCCGGGCGATCGGCCAGAGTGGGCTGGTCGATGGATCCCGCGGACGAGCGAACCGCGAGGATCTCGGTGGCCGGCACGGCCGAGGCGCCGTGCGCGTCGGGCATCCACGCCAGGAGCGGCAGGGTCGCGGCGCGCGCGGAGGCGCTGATCCAGAACAGGATCGCGTAGCTCGAGAAGCTGATGCCTTGCTCGCGCAGCAGGAGCGCCCCGAACGACGCGCCGACCACCATCGCGAGGGCGCTCGCCAGGTTGTACCAGGTCAACACGCGCGTGCGTTCCTCGGGGCGGATCGCGTCGAAGAACAACAGGAACGTCGCGAGCTCGTGCGCTCCCCAGGCGATGCCGGACACCAGCTGGATCGCGACCAGAAACGACCAGTCGCTCGAGATCGTCCACAGCGCCGGCAGCGGCACGACCGAGAGGCCGGCGAAGCGCAGCACGCGCCGCGCGCCGTAACGCGCCGCGAGGTGACCGAGCCACGGCAGCGCGATGATCTTCGACAGGAACGAGGCCGCGATCAGCGCCATGTACGAGAAATAGGAGAGATGCAGGGCCGACGCGCCGAGCATGTACGGCGTGAAGTACGGCGCAGCGACCTGCACGCCGACCTGCAGCGCGAGCAGGTAGCCGATCAGCCGGCGGTTCCCGGGCACCCGCCCGGGCGCTACACCACCTGGTGTCACCAGGCGCCGCTCCACCAGCGGATCGGGCTCGCTCTGGTGCGCGAGCAGCCACGCCGACCAGGCGCGCGCGACCCCCGCCACCGCGAACAGCGCGGCGAACGCGAGCAGATGATTCGCGCCGCTCTCGCCCGCGTGCAGGATCGCGCCGCCGGCGAGCAGGCCGAACAGCACCGCGATCTGGCCGACCCGGCTGCGGCGCGCGAAGAAGCGCGAGCGCAGGCTGCGCGGGACGAGGGTCCCGACCCACGTGCTCCACGCGGCTCCGGTCATCATTCCCGTCGCCCAGTAGAGCGTCGCGATCGCCAGCAAGCCGAAGGCGGAGAGCGAGCCGATCAGCGCCGCGATGGTGAGCGGCACGAAGCTCGCCGCCTGCAGGAGCGCGCACATCACCACCCAGCGGCGGTGCGACCCGAAGCGCCGCACGCCCCAGGGCGAGACGAGCTGCAGCAGCGCCCCCGCC
>DATFUE010000219.1:0-2332 GCA_035261165.1 Myxococcota bacterium | reverse complement strand
TCATCCGCCCGCGGACCTCCGCTCCGAGACACTCGTGCGCTGCTTGATCGATACGCCGGACGGCTGCAGCGGCTGCGATCGCGGCGACACCTGCGTGTACCAGCAGATGAAGGAGTACGACTGCGTGTACATCGTCTACGGAACGAAGTGCGAGAACTGACCGCGCCCTGTAGGCTGGCGCTACATGCGATCGGAGCGCGAAATCGCCGGCGAGCTCGAGACAGCGAGAGTGCAGCGCCCTTGGTCTCCGGCGCCCGCGCTACAGGCGACGGCGGCCCTGCACATCGGGGGGGCGCTGGCGCTCGCGCTGCCGGGCGCGAGGTGGCCGTGGATCGCCGCGGCGCTGGCCGTGAACCACGGCGTCCTGTTCGGGGCATCTATGGCTCCGCGCAGCCGGATCTTGGGACCGAACGTGGTGCGGCTTCCGGAAGCGGCGCGGCGCCGGCGCGAGGTCGCCTTGACCTTCGACGACGGCCCGGACCCCGAAGTCACTCCGCGCGTCCTCGACCTGCTCGAGCGACACGGCGCGCGGGCGAGCTTCTTCTGCATCGGCGAGCGCGCCGCGGCGCATCCGCGCACGGTACGGGAGATCGCGGCGCGCGGGCATGCGGTCGAGAGTCACAGTCACCGCCACTCGCTCGCGTTTGCCTGGTACGGGCCGCGCAGGCTGCGCCGCGAGATCGCATCCGCGCAGCAGGCGATCGGCGACGCGGCTGGCGCCGCCCCGGTCTTCTTCCGCGCTCCCTACGGAACCCGCAGTCCGATGCTCGACTTCGCGCTCGCGCGCGTCGGGCTGACCTACGTGTCCTGGATGCGGCGGGGCTATGACGCGGTCGACACCAACGCGACTCGTGTCCTGCGCCGGCTGCTGAAGCGAGTCACGCCGGGGGACGTGCTCCTGCTGCACGACGGCTCGACCGCGCGCGGAGAGCGCCGCGACGCCACGGTGCTGCGCGTGCTGCCGGCGCTGCTCGAGCGGCTCGACGCCGCTGGAATGAAGTCGGTCTCGCTGCGCGCGGCTTTCGGCGTTGCGAATGCCGGCTAGCGAGCTGATCGACGTGGTCGCGCGCCGCTTCGCCGGCGCGGGCACCATGGCGAGGTCCTACGCGCGCGCGAAGCTGGTGCTCGACCCGATCTACTTCTCGCTGTTGCGGCACGGGCTCATCCCGGACGGCATGCGCCTGCTCGATCTGGGCTGCGGCCAGGGAATCTTGCTCGCGCTCCTGGTCGCGGCGCGCGAAGCCGCGCGCGCGGGCGAGTGGCCGAGTGACTGGGCGCCGCCGCCGGCGCTCTCGGAGCTGCGCGGCATCGAGCTAGACGCCGCCGAGGTGCGGCGCGCGCGGATCGCGCTGCGCGGCGCCGCGACCGTCGAGGAGCGGGACCTGTGCGAGGCCAAGCTCCCGGCGAGCGACGTGATCGCGCTCGTCGACGTGATTCACTATCTCAGACCTGCGGAGCAGGAGCGCCTGCTCTCGCGTGCAGCGGAAGCGCTCGATTCGGGAGGCGTTCTTCTGATGCGCGTCTGCGATGCGGCGGACGTCCTGCGCGCGTTCGTGACGCGCGCGAGCGACCGCTTCGGATCGCTGACCAAGCGCGGGAGCTTCGTGCGGATCCACTCGCGCAGCGCCGCAGAGTGGATCGGCCGACTCGAGCAGCTCGGCTTCTCGGTCGACTGCCTGCCGATGAGCGCGGGCACGCCGTTCGCGAACGTGCTGCTCTCGGCGCGCAAGCGCTGAGCGCGCCCCTACGAGGCCTGGCGCAGCAGCTCGGCCGCATTGTCTGCCGCCGATCCACCGCGCCGCGAGTGCAGGAGGTGCGCGCGAATCAGCGCGGGATCGAGCGGGTGACTCGCGAGCTGCGCCGCGGGGCGCAGGCGCATCGCGTGGAAGCAGGCGCCGGTCAGCGCGAAGCCTCCGCCGACGACGGAGAACACGGGCGCGAGACCGGGCTGGTCGGCGAGGTTGCCGACGGTCGAGAGACAGAGCAGCAGCGCGCCTGCGAAGAGAGCGAGACACCCCGCGGTCTTCAGCGCCACCCGCGCACGCAGCCCGCCGGCTCCGTGGCTGACGACACGCCCGAGCTCACCGGGCGAGAAGAAGTCGAGGAACCAGCTCGTCTCGGGATCGACCGCGCGCGCGCTCGGGGGCGGGACGAGCTTGCCGTTCAGCGGATCCGTGGCGTTCTCGCCGCGCGAGTGTGCGGCGATGCCGGCGCGGATCGCCGCGTGAGTCTTTTCGTCGATGGGATACAGGCGCGCCAGGAAGAAGGCGGCGGCACTGAACGACGCGGGAACGAGCGCGTAGAGAATTCGCAGGCCGAGCAAGACCTCTGG
>DATFUE010000218.1:0-4203 GCA_035261165.1 Myxococcota bacterium | reverse complement strand
CTCGCCGCGCTCGATCGCGCTGCGAATGCCGTTCGCCGGCAGCGCGCGCTCGAGCAGCGCCGACAGCGGGCCCGTGTCGAGCAGGCCGTGGGTCCCCGTCCAGCCGAACAGGCTTCCCAAGGTGAAGTCGCGCAGCAGCGACGCGCCGCCGAACGCGAGCGCGTGGAGATCCGTGCGGAACACGTGGTCGACGCGGAGCTCGGACCAGACGCGCGCGGTCTCGTCGGCCGCCTCGCCGAAGCGCTCGCTGCGCGCCGCCAGGATCGCCCCGTTGATCGCCCCGGCCGAGGCCCCGGCGACGATCTCGAACGGCTGCGGCCGATCCCGCAGCGACGGAAGCTCGGCGATGCGCTTCAGCACGCCCGCTTGGTAGGCGCCGCGCGCGCCACCGGCGGTGAGCACGAGTCCGAGCATGCTCATTGGACGCAGCAAGGCGGGTGCCAGATTCCGCCGTCCGGAGGGGCGAGACCCGCGCCGTTCACGAGTCGGGTGCCGAATTCGCGGGCAGGCCCGTGCTATATCTGTGGCGTGGCAGACAATGGTCGGACCCCGACGGTGGCGATTCTCGGCGCAGGCGTTTCCGGCCTGTGCATGGGAATCCAGTTGAGGAAGGCGGGTATCGAGTCGTTCACGATCTTCGAGAAGTCGGAGCGCGTGGGCGGAACCTGGTGGGAGAACCAGTACCCCGGCGCGGCCTGTGACGTGCCGTCACACTTCTATTGCTACTCGTTCGAGCCGAACCCCGAGTGGTCGCGAAAATTCTCACCGCAGCCCGAGATCCAGGGCTACCTGCAGCGCACCGCGGAGAAGTACGGAGTCACGCCGCACATCCGCTTCGGCACCGAGATCGCGGGCGCGAGCTTCGACGAGGGCGCCGCCAAGTGGCGCGTGCGCACGAAGCGGGGCGAGGAGTTCGTCGCCGACGTGTTGGTCAGCGGCGCCGGCCAGCTGAATCGCCCGTTCGTGCCCGACCTGCCGGGGCTCGCGGACTTCGAGGGCAAGCAGTTCCACTCCGCGCGCTGGGACGCCGCCCACGACCTGACGGACAAGAACGTGGTCGTGATCGGCAACGGCGCGAGCGCGATCCAGTTCATTCCCAAGGTCGCCGCGGTGGCAAAGAAGCTGACCATCCTGCAGCGCTCGGCGAACTGGGTGGTGCCGCGCGGCGACTACGCGTACAGCGACCGCGCGAAGCAGCTGTTCCGCAGCTTTCCGGTGCTCTCGCGTCTGTACCGGTACTTCTTCTACTGGCAGCTCGAGAAGAACTACATGGCCTTCGCGCGCGAGGGTTACTGGGCGCGCTGGTTCCACAAGGGCGCGTCGCTGTATCTCGAGGCGGCGGTGCCCGACACCGAAATGCGCAAGAAGCTGACCCCCGACTACCGCATCGGCTGCAAGCGCATCCTGATCGACGACGACTTCCTGCCGGCGCTGACCCGCTCGAACGTCCAGCTGGAGACGACCCCGATCCAGCGCGTCGTGCGCGACGGCGTGGTGACCGACGACGGCGCGCACCATCCCGCGGACACGCTGATCCTCGCGACCGGCTTCCAGGCGACGTCGTTCCTCGCGCCGATGCAGATCGAGGGGCTCGCTGGGCGGAAGCTCGAGGAGGTCTGGCGCGGGGGCGCCGAGGCGCACCTTGGACTCACGGTCGCGGGCTTCCCGAACTTCTTCATGATGTACGGGCCCAACACCAATCTGGGTCACAACTCGATCATCTTCATGATCGAGTGCCAGGTGAATTACGCGCTGCGGTGCATCCAGGAGCTCGGGCGCCGCGGCCTCGCATATCTCGACGTGAAGCCCGAGGCGATGCGCGCCTACAACGAGGGAGTCCAGGCCGAGCTCGCGAAGAGCGCCTGGGCCGCGGGATGCAAGAGCTGGTACAAGACGGCGAGCGGCAAAGTGACCAACAACTGGTCGAACTTCACCGTCGCGTACTGGTGGCGCACGCGCCGCCCCGACTTCTCGCAGTTCAACGCCGTCCCGCGCCGCGTCTGACATGGTGGAAATCGGCGGGCACTGCGCGCCGCGCTTCGCAAAGGTGCAAGCCGCCTTCGCGAAGAACTTCGCGGTGGGGAACGAGATCGGCGCCTCCTTCGCGGCGACCCTGAACGGCGAGCTCGTCGTGGACCTCTGGGGCGGCTCCGCGGACCGCGCGCGGACGCGCCCGTGGGAACGAGACACGCTGGCGAACGTCTGGTCGACGACGAAGGCGATGGCCGCGCTGTGCACGCACATCGCCGTGGACCGCGGCCTGCTCGATCTCGACGCGCCGGTCGCGAGTTACTGGCCCGAGTTCGCGGCGAACGGGAAGGAGCGCATCCCGGTGCGCTTCCTGCTCTCGCATCAATCGGGGCTCGCGGGCATCTCGGCGCCGATGCCCGCCGAGGGCGTGCTCGACTGGGAGCGCTTCACGAGCGCCCTCGCGGCGCAGGCGCCGCTCTGGGAGCCAGGCACGCGCAGCGGCTATCACGCGCTGACCTTCGGCCATCTGGTCGGCGAGCTGGTGCGCCGCGTCGACGGCCGCTCGCTCGGGCGTTTCTTCCGCGAGGAGGTCGCCGAGCCGCTGGACGCGGAGTTCTGGATCGGCCTGCCGGAGTCCGAGGAGAAGCGCGTCGCCGAGATGATCCCGCCGGATCCGCCGATGCCGCTCTCGGAGCCGCCGCAACCCGGCGATCCGCACTACGAGCTCCGCCGCGCGCTCGCGAACCCCGCAGTCACTCAGGCGATCGCGAACACGCGCGCCTGGCGCGCCGCCGAAGTCCCCGCGGGCAACGGCCAGGCGAACGCGCGCGGGGCGGCCCGCGCGATGGCCGCGCTCGCCTGCGGCGGCGCGCTCGACGGCGTGCGCCTGATGGGCGAGTCGAGCGTCGCCACCGCGATCAGCGAACAGTGTTACGGGCGCGATCTCGTGCTCGGCCCGATGCGCTGGGGTCTGGGGTTCATGCTGGTCAGCAAGGACCTGCCCCTCTCGCCGAATCCGCGCACCTTCGGCCACGGCGGCTGGGGCGGCTCCTTCGCGCTCGCCGACCGCGACGCGCGCGTGAGCCTCGCCTACGTGATGAACCGGATGAGCGCCGGAACCACCGGCGACGCGCGCCTCGGGCGCCTCCTGCGCTCGTTCTACGCCGGCCTCGAGTGACTCAGTCCTCGCCCGAGCCGCTGCGCGTCGACGAGCGCACGATTCTGCGCCCCTTCCGCGACGCCGATGCCGCGCCGCTCTTCGCGCTCGTCGACGCGAACCGGGCGCACCTGCGCCGCTGGCTGCCGTGGGTGGACGGCGCGAGCGACGTCGCGAGCATCCGCGAGTTTCTGCGCGGCGTGCAGGCGCGCGCCGCCGAGGGCACGTCGCTCGAGCTCGCGATCGAGCACGCCGGCGAGCTCGCCGGCGTCGCCGGGTTCCGCTCGCTGGACACGAGCAACCGCGCGGGTGAGCTCGGCTACTGGCTGCGCGAGGACCGCGGGGGCCGCGGCGTGATGACCGCGTGCTGTCGCGCGCTCGTGCGGCACGGCTTCGAATCACTCGGTCTGAACCGCATCTCGCTCGCCGCCGCCGCCGAGAACGCGCGCAGCCGCCGGGTCGCGGAGCGGCTCGGGTTCCGGCTCGACGGCGTGCTGCGCGACGCGGAGTGGCTCTACGATCGCTTCGTCGACCACGCGGTGTACTCGCTACTGCGCCGGGACGAGCCCGGCGCGTGAGTCGCTGGGGAGTCGCGCTCGCTCTCGCCTTGTTCGCCGCGATGGCGGCGGGGCTGTTCGTGCGCCTCGGTCAGACCGCGATGGGACGGTCGTCGGAGGAGCGCTGCTTCGCGGTCGTCGCCGAGATGCTGCGCTCGGGTGACTGGCTCGAGCCGCGCTTGAACGGAGCGGTACGGCTGCAGAAGCCGCCGCTCTTCTACTGGGCGGGCGCCGCCGCCGCGGAGCTCTCCGGTGCGCTAAGTCTCGGGAGCTTGCGCAGTGTTTCCGCCGTCGCCGCGCTCGGGCTCGCGGCGTGCGTATTCGCGGTGGGCCGCTCGTTCGGCGGCTTCCGCAGCGGCCTGCTCTGCACGGCGACCCTGGGCGCGACCTGGTTCTTCTACGACCGGGGTCGAACCGGCGACGCGGAGATGCTGCTCACCCTGCTCGCGTTCGCGGCGCTCGCGGTCTTCGAGCGACTCTGGCGCACACGTGACTCGCGCCTCCTGCCCGCGCTCGCGC
>DATFUE010000217.1:0-3118 GCA_035261165.1 Myxococcota bacterium | reverse complement strand
GGCGCTCGGCGACGCGCGCGCGCTCGGCGTCTGGACGAACCTCTACACCGTTCGGAGTCGGGTGAACTGGGGCTTCGGCGACTTCTCGGACCTGGCGCGCATGGCGGAGTGGCTGGCGCCGCTGGGCGTGGACTTCGTGGCCGTGAATCCGCTGCATGCGCTCGCGAACCGCGGCGACGCGATCGCGCCCTACAGCCCCCTCTCGCGGATCTTCATGAACCCGCTGTATCTCGACGTCGAGGCCGTGCCCGAGTTCGCGCACGCGACGCGGGCCCGGGCGGTCGCTGCGCAGCTGCCGCTGGCCCGGCTGCGCGGCGCGCGCGAGCTCGATCACGCCGCGATCCTGGCCGCGAAGCTCGCGGTGCTGCACGAGCTCTACCGGGCGTTCCTGGCCGGGGAGCGCGAGGGCGAGACCGCCCGCGGCCGGGCGCATGCGCGCGCGCGCAGCGAGGCGGGCCCCGAGCTCCACGACTTCGCCACCTTCGAGGTGGCGCAAGCCGAGCTGCGCGAGAGTGACTGGCGCCGCTGGCCCGCGGAGCTGCGCGATCCGCGCTCGCTCGAGGTGCGCGAGTTCGCGGAAGCGCACGCCGAGGAGATCGACTTCCGCTGCTGGCTCCAGGCCGAGCTCGCGCTGCAGCTGGGCTCCGCCGCGAACGCGGCGCTCGGCGCGGACATGCGCATCGGGGTGTGCAAGGATCTCGCGATCGGAAACGCCCCGGACTCCGCCGACACTTGGATGTGTCGCTCGCTGTTCGCGAACGGCGCGGCGCTCGGCGCGCCGCCCGACGCCTACGCGGCCTCGGGACAGAATTGGGGTCTGCCGCCGCTGGTGCCGCACAGACTGCGCGCGGACGCTTACCGCTTCCTGCGCCGTCTGCTGCGCGCCGCGTTCCGCGCGTCGGGCGCCCTGCGCATCGACCACGTCATGGGCCTGCAACGCCAGTTCTGGATTCCCGAGGGCCGGCCGGGCAGCGAGGGCACCTACGTCGCGCAGCCCGCCGCGGATCTGTTCGGCGTGCTCGCGCTGGAAAGCCGGCGTGCGCGCTCCGTGGTGATCGGCGAAGATCTGGGCACCGTTCCGGCGGAGCTCGCGCCGGAGCTCGAGTCGTGGGGGGTGCTGTCGATGCGCGTGCTCTGCTTCGAACGCGATGGCGCGGCGTTCCGGCCCAGCGCGAGCTACTCCGAACGCGCGCTGTCGCTGGTCGTGACTCACGACTTGCCGCCGCTCGCCGGCTGGCTCGAGGGCAGTGACCTCGAGCTGCGCGCCCGCATCGGCGCGCTCCCCCGCGGCGAGGAGCTCGAGCGCGCGCAGCGCGAGCGCGGCGCGGACCGCGAGGCGCTCGCCGAGAGACTCCGCGCCGAGGGCGAGCTCGACGCGTCGACCGACACCGACTCGGTCGCCCGCGCCGCTCAGCTCTTTCTCGCGCGCACGCCTTCCCGCATGGTGGCGCTCGGCCTCGACGATCTGGCGGGTGAGCGCGAGCCGCTGAACCTGCCGGGCATCCCGGTCGAGGTGCACCGCAGCTGGTCGCGGCGCATGCAGCGCGAGGTCGATGAGCTCGCCGCCGACTCCGCGCTCTGCGCCCTGCTGGAGAGCGCCGCCGCGCGCGTCAAGCCGGCGCGCGCCGAACCCGAAGGAGCAGCGAGATGACCGAGCCTCCCGCGGCCCTGCCGGACTTCGCCACGTCGGTGCAGCGCAATCTGCGCTACACGCTGGGCAAGCGCTGGCAGGACGCTTCGCCGCGGGACCTGTTCACGGCCGTGTCACTCGCGGTGCGCGAGCCGCTCGTCGAGCAGATGCTCGCGACCGAGGAGCGCTACCGCGCCGCGGACGCGAAGCGGCTCTACTACTTCTCGGTCGAGTTCCTGATGGGCCGCTCGCTGGGCAACAACCTGTTGAATCTCGGCATGCTCGACCCCGTGCGCAGCACGCTGGCATCGCTCGGCGTCGACCTCGAGGCGCTGCGCGAGCTCGAGTCAGACGCCGCGCTGGGCAACGGCGGCCTCGGACGGCTGGCGGCCTGCTACCTCGACTCACTCGCCAGCCTCGACATGCCCGGCTTCGGCTACGGGATCAACTACGAGCACGGGCTGTTCCGGCAGGTGATCGAGAACGGCGAGCAGCGCGAGCACCCGGACAGCTGGCGCATACAGGGCTCGCCCTGGATGATCGCGAAGCGCGACGAGACGCTGCGCATTCCGGTATACGGCACGATCGAGAAGATCGCCTCGGGCGACGACCTGCGGAGCGCGCGCTGGACGCACCAGCGCGTGCTGCTCGGCGCGCCCGACGACCTGCCGGTCGTCAGCTTCGGCGGGCGCACGGTGAACGTGCTCCGGCTGTACTCCGCGCAGGCCTCCGACGAGTTCGACATCGGCATCTTCCACAAGGGCGACTACCAGCGCGCCTTCGAGCAGAAGCTGCAGTCGGAGCGGGTCTCGAAGGTGCTCTACCCGCCCGACTCGACCAGCGAAGGCAAGGAGCTGCGGCTCCTGCAGGAGTACTTCTTCGTCGCCTGCGCGCTGCGCGACATCGTCGCGCGCTATCTCACCACGCGCCGCGGCTTCGACAGCTTCCCCGAGAAGGTCGCGATCCAGCTGAACGACACGCACCCGGCGCTCGCCGTGGCGGAGCTGATCCGCATCTTCGTCGACGACCACGGCATGCCCTTCGGGCGCGCGTTCGAGCTGGCGCAGCGCAGCTTCGCGTACACCAATCACACGCTCCTGCCCGAGGCGCTGGAGCGCTGGTCGAAGCCGCTGCTCGCGCACGTCGCGCCGCGCCACCTGCAGATCATCGAGCAGATCAACGCGCGCTTCCTGGGCGAAGTCGAGGTGCGCTGGCCCGGCGACGTCCAGCGGCTGCGGCGCATGTCCATCATCGAAGAGGGTCACCCGCAGCACGTGCGCATGGCTCACCTCGCGATCGTCGGGAGTCACGCGGTCAACGGCGTCTCGAAGCTGCACTCCGAGCTCGTGAAGAGCTCCCTCGTGCCCGACTTCGCCGAGCTCTGGCCGGGGCGGTTCCAGAACAAGACGAACGGCGTCTCGCCGCGCCGCTGGCTGATGAAGGCGAACCGCGGTCTCTCGGACCTGATCAGCTCGCGCATCGGCACCA
>DATFUE010000216.1:0-4684 GCA_035261165.1 Myxococcota bacterium | reverse complement strand
CCGCTCGGCAGATAGTAGAGCGCCGTCGTGAGTCGCAGACCCGAGCCGTCCTCGAGCGGAATGATCGTCTGCACGGAGCCCTTGCCGAAGGTCTGCGTGCCGAGCACGAGCGCGCGCTTGTGGTCCTGCAGCGCGCCCGAGACGATTTCCGACGCCGACGCGCTGCCGCCGTTCACGAGCACGATCATCGGGTACTCGGGCTCGGTGCCTTCCTTCTTCGCGTGCCACTCCATGCGGTTTCCGCCGTTCCGGCCCTCGGAGAAGACGATCATGCCGTCGTCGATCCAGACGTCGCCGACCTTCACCGCCTGGTCGAGCAGCCCGCCCGGGTTGTCGCGCAAGTCGAGCACGAGGCCGCGGAAGTTCCCGCCCGCCGTCTCGTGCGCCTTGGCCAGCGCATCTTCGAGATCGGGCGCGGTGCGCTCCTGGAACTGAGACAGGCGCACGTAGGGGATGTCTTTGTCGATCATGTGCAGAGTCACGCTCGAGACCCGGATCGACGCCCGCTTGATCACGAACGGCTTCGGCGCGCTCCAGCCCTCGCGCAGAACCTGGATCAGGATCTTTGTGCCGCGCGGGCCGCGCATCATCTTCACGGCCTCGAGCAGGTTCATGTCCGCGGTCGACTTACAGCTCTTCTCCGTGCCGTCCGGACACACGGCGACGATCTGGTCCTTCGCCTTGATGCCCGCGAGCGCGGCCGGCGTGCCGTCGATCGGTGAGACGACGGAGACGAAGCCCTCGGCCTTCTCCGCGTCGCCTTTGGTGATCTCGATGCCGAGGCCCTCGAACTCGCCCTTCGTGTCTCGCTGCACCTCCTTGTACATGTCCTTCGACATGTAGGAGGTGTGCGGGTCGAGCGTGTCCAGCATGCCCTTCAGCGCGCCTTCGACGAGCTGGTGCTCGTCCACGTCCTTCACGTAGTTCTGCCGCACCAGGTGCAACACGTTCGTGAGCAGGGCGAGGTCTTCGTAGCTGGGCCCGGTCGTGCTGGAGCGCAGGGTCGAAGCGCCGCCGGCGATGATCGCGGCGAGAAGCGCGAGCGGAAGCGCGATGCGGACGGCGGCCGCGAGCCGGGTGCGTTGCGTGCTCATGGATGCCTTTCTCGATTTCGGCTCACCTGGCGAGCCAGAGCAGAGGATCGACGGCCTTTCCGTCGTGACGGATCTCAAAGTAAAGCCCGGGTCCCGACGCCGATCCAGTCTCCCCAACGGATCCGATCGGTTGCCCGCCCCCGACACTGTCGCCGGCAGCGACATGCACTTCGTCCAGATAGCCTGAGACGGTCAGATCGCCGCCGCCGTGGTCGAGGATGACCATTTGACCATAACCACGGAACCAACCGGCGAAGAGCACCCGGCCCGGCGCGATCGCCGTCACCGGCGTGCCGGCCGGCGCGGCGATCTCGATGCCCGTACGCAGCGTCTGCGTCTTGAACTCCCTGTCGACTTGCCGCCCGAAGCCCGCGCGCACCCGGCCCGAGAGCGGGCGCGGCGCGCTGCCACGGACCAGCCCCGAGCCCCGCGCTGCCGGGGGAGAGCTGGGCATGCGGCGAAGTGTGTCCTCGAGACGCGCGGCCGCGCTGCGCAATTCAGCGGCAGCCTTCTCCTCGCGGGCAGCACGCGTGCGCAGGGTCGCGACGAGATTGCGCCGCTGCACCAGTCGCTCGCGCGCCTTCTGTTCGCGCCCGCCCGCCTCGCGGCGCGCTTCCGAGACTTCGGTGAGGAGCGCCTCGCTGCGCTCGCGGCTCGCCTGGAACTCCGCGCGGGCGCGCGCGTGGCGCGCGAACAGCTCGCGGTCCTCCGCGACGATGCGCGCGAGCCCTTCCTGTCGGCGCGTGAAGCTCATGAAGTCACCCGCGGACATGAGCGAGGCGTGACCGCCGGTCACGCCCCACTTGTAGAGCGCGACCAGGCGCGCCTCGAGCCCGCGCTCCGTCTGCGCCAGTGCGCGCCCCGCCTGCTCGCCGCCGCGGCGCGCTTCAACGAGCTCGTCGCCGGCCTCGCGCTCGCGCGCTCGCAGGAGCCGCGCGCTCTTGCGCGTCTCGGTGAGCTCGCGATCGACGGCCTCGAGCTCGCCGAGATAGCCCTCGGCCTGCTTGCCGAGATCGCGCGCCTTCGCCTCGCGCGCCTCGATCTCGACGCGCAGCTGCTCCAGCCGCGTGCTCTGCGCGCGTGCGAACGCCGGCGCGGCGGCGAGCACGAACACGAGCGCGGCGCGCCCCGCGACACCGCAGCGTGTCACGCGCGCTCGTCCAGATTCACGAGCGAGGCGAGCGCGCCGCCCAGCCCGAGCAACACGCCGAGCGCGACCAGCGCCGCGGCCTCGCCCGCGCCGAAGAACACCGCCGGCCGACCGCCCAGCGCCCAGGCGAGTGCGTCACCCAGCAGCGGCAGCCCGAGCGCGAACGCGGCGCGCAGCACGAGCAGCGCCAGCGCCGCAGCGAGCAGACCCTGGAGCGCCCCCTCGAGACAGAACGGCAAGCGCACGAACCAGCCGCCCGCGCCGACGAGCCGCTGGATCTGGATCTCGTCCGCGCGCGCGTGCAGCGACAGGCGCACGGTGCTCGCGACGATCGCGCCGAGCACGAGCAGGAGAAACGCGCCGAGCCCCACGCCGACCCACTCCACGATTCGCACCAGGCGCGCGTAGCCCTCGACCCAGGGCTCCCCCCAACGCACTTCTGTGACACCCGGCAGCGCGGCGATGCGGTCCGCGAGCGCGTGCAGCTCCTTGGGGTCGCGCAGCTCGCGCGGCGGCGCGATCTCGAACGAGCCCGGCAGCGGGTTGCGCTCGAGCCCGTCGAGCACCCCCGCGTCCTGGCCGAGGTCCGCGCGCAGGCGGGTGATCGCTTCTGCGGGGGCGACGTAGCTGAGCGACGCGACGCCCTCCTGCGCGCGGATGCGCGCGTCGAGCGCCGTGACCGCGCCGTCGTTCGCCGCGCCGCGGAGCTCGGTGAACGCGACCAGCCGCAGGTCCTCACCCGCGCGCGCGAGCACGCCGCGCAGGTTCGCGACGACCAACAGATAGGCGCCGAGCACCAGCAGCCCGCCGGCCATGGTCGCGACCGCGAGCAGAAACACGAGCGGCCGCTCGCGGGCGCCGCGCGCGCCAGCGCGCAGCGCCGCGCCGATGCGACGAGTCGCGCGGGCGTCCATCACGCGCGCGTCCCGCCCAGGTGTCGCAGCGCGCTCGAGTACTCCTCGGGCCCGCGTGTCGACGCGAGCCGACCGCCGTCGAGCACCACGCGGCGGTGCCGGTAGCGATCGAGCAGCGCGGGGTCGTGAGTCGCCACCACGACCGTCGTGCCGCGCGCATGCGCGTCGGCGATGATGTCCATGATGTCGAGCGCGAGACCGGGATCGAGATTTCCGGTGGGCTCGTCGGCGAGCAGCAGCGGCGGGTCGTTCACGAGCGCGCGCGCGATCGCCACGCGCTGCTGCTCGCCGCCGGAGAGCATGCGCGGCTTGTGATCGATGCGGTGACCGAGGCCGAGCCGCTTCAGCATGCTCCACACGCGCGTCCGGATCTCGCTGCGCGACACACCCGCGATCTCGAGCGCGATCGCGACGTTCTCGTACACCGAGCGCTCGGGCAGGAGCTTGAAGTCCTGGAAGATCACGCCGATCTCGCGGCGCAGGTGCGGGATCTGCGAGGCGGGCAGGCGCGTGATGTTGCGGCCCGCGACCAGGATCTGCCCGGCGCTCGGCTTCTGCGCGCCGAACAAGAGCCGCAGCAGCGACGTCTTGCCCGCGCCGCTCGCGCCGGTGAGGAACACGAAGTCACCGCGCTCGAGCACGAGTGACACGTCGCGCAGACCATACGTCCCGCCCGCGTAGCGCAGGTCGACGTGGTACATCTGGATCATGCGCGCCTCCGACGGAGGGGAGGCGAAAGAACTGGCTTTAGCGACTGGCCAGGTGCGAGAGGATCACTTCGTCGAGCGTGCGGCGCGTAATCACCCCGGCCCCGAACTCGGCCGCGGCCGACGACGTCCCGGCGGACGGATTCGTGATTGCGTCGGGCGAGACCAGGCCGAGCTTGTCGTCGAGCTTGCCCGACTTCAGCGCCTGCACCATCGCGCTGTGCTGCGCTTCCATGAGCTGGCGCACGACCGTCTCGCGATCCGCGGCGCCCGCCTGATTCGCGTAGCTCGTCTTCTTCGAAAAGAGGATCGCACCACCGGAATACAGGAGCGTGATGATGCTCGGGCTCTCTTTTCCGCCGTCCTCGGTCTGGACGTGAAAGATGTGCCCTCGGTAGCGGATGTTCGTGTTGAAACCGCCGACCATGTCCTCTCAACCCCTCCGGCGCCGATTGTGCGAGACGCCCTATCCGCTCGCAACGTATCGGACTCGCAGCGACGGATTCTGAGCATCACGGACTCCGGAACAGGGAAGGCAAGCGAGCGCGAAGCGCGAGCGCGCAGTGAGGCGCAGCCGAACGGAGCACGGGTGGCCCGCGGCCCGACATCGGCCCAAAGGACGATGTCCCGCGGGGGCGGGCCGGGCCCCGTAAGAAGCGTGCCCTGGCCCGACGTGAGTCGGGCCAGGGCACGCTGGGGGGACGGTCCCGGCGGACCGTCGAGGGAGAGTCAGAAGCGCGGCCGGCGCAGCGTGCCGAGCCCGCAGGCGAGCAGCGCGATTGCAATCGCGGCGTTCGGCTCCGGTACGGCGAGCGGTCC
>DATFUE010000215.1:0-6551 GCA_035261165.1 Myxococcota bacterium | reverse complement strand
AGACTCGGAGCCGGGCTCGTGCTGCTCGACGAGCCGACGGCGCAGCTCGACGTGCGCGGCGAGGCGGAGATCTTCGACCGCGTGCTCACGGCGACCCGGAACACCACGACGATCCTGATCTCGCACCGCTTCTCGACCGTGCGCCATGCGGACCGGATCTGCGTGCTCGAGCACGGCAAGGTGGTCGAGCTCGGCTCGCACGACGAGCTGATGGCGCTCGGCGGCCGCTACCGCACGATGTTCGAGCTGCAGGCGTCGCGTTTCGGCGTCGCCGACGAGGCGGAGGCGAGTCTCGATGTCCTCGACTGAGAAGCTCGTCCCGGTCCCGGCGGCGTTGCCCGCGATGTGGCGCGCGCTGAAGCGCGGCTACGACGCGGAGCCGCTGCTGCTCGCGGTGTCGTTCGGGCTCGCGCTGCTCGCCGCACTCCCCGATGCGCTGCTCGCGCTCTGGATGAAGCTCCTGGCCGACGGAATGCTCGGCGGGCGGCGCGAGCTCGTGCTGACCGCTTCCCTGGGTCTCGGCGCTTCCGCGGCGGCCACCTGGTTCCTGGCGCTCACCAGCATGCGCACACAGCGGCGCTTCCGCGATCGAGTCACGATCGCGCTCGAGTCACACGTCGCGCGCCTCCAGGCGACCGTCGCGTCGATCGACCACCACGAGCGCCCCGAGTATCTCGACCGCCTCGCCGTGCTGCGCAATCAGGTCTTCGTGCTCGACCACATGTACATGTCGCTCTTCACTACTTGCGGCTGGGTGCTGCGCCTGGGCGTGGCGGTCGCGCTGCTCATGTCGGTCCATCCGGCGCTGGCGCTGCTCGTCGTCTTTGCGCTGCCTACGGTGCTCACCTCGACCTGGCGACCCGGGGTCGAGCGCGAAGCGGAGGAGAAGGGCGCCGCGGCGAACCGGCTCGCTCGCCATCTCTTCGACACCGCGACCACCGCGCCGCCCGGAAAGGAAGTGCGGGTCACTCGGATCGGCCCGCGCCTGGTGCGCGAGCGCCGTGCCGCGTGGGAGCGCTGGTTCGGGCCGATCGCCGCGGCGCGGCGCGGCAGCGCGCTCTGGTACGCGCTGGGCTGGATGATCTTCGGCAGCTCGTACGTCGGCGCGATCGTCTTCGTGTCGTCGGTGCTGGGCGCGACACCGGGGAGTGTTCTCCTGGTGCTGTATCAGGGAGCACGTCTTTCCGCCTACATCGGTGCGACGGTGGGAGAGATCGGCTTCCTGCGCGGCATCTGGCTGGACGGCTCGAAGCGCATGGCCTGGCTCGAGGACTACGCCGCCTCGCTCGTGCAGGACGCGGACGCGCCCGCGCCCGAGCGACTCACTTCGGGGGTGCGCTTCGAGAAGGTGTCGTTCGCGTACCCGGGCACGCAGAAGCTCGTGCTCGAGGACGTCGAGATCGAGCTCCGGCCCGGCTCCGTGGTCGCGCTGGTCGGCGAGAATGGCGCCGGAAAGTCGACCCTGGTGAAGCTCCTGTGTCAGCTGTATCAGCCGACGCGGGGCCGCATCCTGGTCGACGGAGTCGAGCTGGCGCGCATCCCCCCCGACGAGTGGCGCGGGAGACTCGCCGGAGCGTTCCAGGACTTCTTTCGCTTCGAGCTGCGCGCGCGCCATACCGTGGGCGTCGGCGACGTGCCGAACCTCGACGACGGCCTGGCAGTCACGGCCGCGGTCGGGCGCGCGGGCGCGAACGACGTGGTCGAGCAGCTCGTCGCGGGGCTCGAGACACAGCTCGGCCCGACCTGGCCGGAGGGCGTCGACCTCAGCTTCGGGCAGTGGCAGAAGCTCGCGCTCGCGCGCGGCTTCATGCGCGCGCGCCCGCTCGTGCTCGTGCTCGACGAGCCCACGGCCGCGCTCGACGCCGAGACCGAGCACGCGCTCTTCGAGCGCTACGCGGCCGCGTCCCGAGAGCGTGCAGCGGACGGACGAATCACTCTGCTCGTCTCGCACCGCTTCAGCACGGTGCGCATGGCCGACCAGATCGTGGTCATGAACGGCGCGCGCGTGGTCGAGTCGGGCTCGCACGAGGAGCTCATGGCCAAGCGCGGGCAGTACGCGGAGCTGTACAGTATTCAGGCCGCGGCTTATCGCTGAAAACCAACCGCGCAGGGAGACCTCGATGGCGCACTTCTCGCTGGCGCTCTGTCTCGGAGTCGCGTTGCTCGGCTGCGCGTCGGTCGAACAGAACCGGAAGGACAGCTTGCTCGAGGCGGCCGGCTTCAAGGTGGTGGCGGCCAACACGCCCGAGAAGATCCAGGCGCTGAACACGCTGCCGGCGGGCAAGATCGCGCGGATCGATCGAGACGGCGCGATCTACTACGTCTATCCCGACGCCACGCAGTGTCGCTGCCTGCGGGTCGGTCGACAGGAGCAGTACGACCGCTACGAGAAGCTCGTCGAGGGACGCAGGGCCGGAAGGCTCGAGACGACCGGCGTCAACACGCAGTCCGAGAACTTCAAGGGCTACGACCCCTGGTGAATCGCGCCGCGCTCGTGCTGGCCGCCCTCGGACTCACGGCGCTCGGCTGCACCCTCGGCGGCGGCGTTCCGGGCGAAGCGCTGAACGACCCGATCACCGAGCGCCTCGTGATGGCGCCGTATCCGGCGGCGCCGCCGTGGAGGCAGGTTTCGGACCGACACACCCGCGAGGGCTCCGTCGCGGTGTGGATACCGCCCGACCAGGACGCGAAGGCGCCGCGCGACTCACTTACGCAGCGCGTGCTTCTCGGCCGCGGCAAGCTCACGGCCAGCGAGCTCGCGAGCGAGCTCGCGAAGGACATCGCGCGCGGCTGTGAGAGCGCGCGGATCGAAGGCCCGAGGCGCGGGACCGAGGACGGCAACGACGTCGCCTACGCCGAGGTGACCTGCTCCTTCCAGCAGCTCGTCCTCTTGAAGGTGATTCGCGGCCACGAGGCGCTCTACGTCGCCGAGCGCGAGTTCCGCGACGAGCCGAGCGCGGCCGCGTTGCGCGAAGCGAACGCCTACCTGGCCGAGAAGGTCATTCTCTGCCCGGTCATGGGCGGCCTCGGGCGCTGCAGGTAGAGTCTACGCCGGGTCGAGAAAGCTCTTGAAGCCGTATTTCGGGTGAGGGCCGATCGCGATCTGCTCCAGCACGCCGATACCCTCGTCGTTGCCGCAGCGCGCGCGGACGACCTGCTGGATGTGCTGGTTCTCGAGCGCGTTCTCGTCGAGCTCATTGGTCTTCCACGACTCACCGCCGATGGCCAGCTCGCCCTTCCACTTGCCGTGACCCCAGACCGGGTGCTGGTAGCCGATGCCCTTCATGCGGAAGCACTGAATGGGCTCGAGCTCGATCTCGTTCCGCTTCCCGTCGAGCTCCACCTTCGTGATCAGCGCGCGGCGCGCGCGGCGCGTGCCGCGCACGTACTCGATCTGATGGTCGACGTACAAGAGAGGAGTGACTCCTGGATCGTCGACGAGCGGGATTTTCTCCGGATCGTCGTAGCTGGGGACGATCATGCCGTCCCAGTGCCAGCGCACGCCCTGGTTGTTCTCGAAAATGCCGGCGTGCGTGCAGCGATGGCGCCAGTGCAGCGGCGCCCAGAGGAAGAAGATGCCGCCCATCTCGAACGGCCCGGGCGGCGCGCCGCCGATGTCCGGATCGCCGACCGGGCGTACGCCCCAGGAGCGGTCCTTCGTGCCGTAGACGCGCTTCGGGTCGATCGTGACGCTGCGGCCGGCGTAGCGAATCTCTCCCTTCCAGTAGCCGAACTGATTGAAGCGCGTCGCCTCCATCGTGCCGCGCCGGCGGCGCATGTACTGGTAGCCCTCGAGGAAGCTCGACGTGCGCGGGATCCAGAGCAGCTCGCCGGAGATCCCGGTCTCGTTCGGATCGAGCACGACGCGCAGTGACTTCAGCGCCTCGAGTATCTCGATGCGGAACGGCCCGACCTCGATCTGGCTCGGCTCGCGCGGCGCGCGGCGCGAGGCGTGGAACGCGTGCTGCTCGCCGTCGCGCACGATGCTGAAGCCGCAGTCCATGATGCCGAGATTCGGATACAGCGCGGCGCCGATGCCGAAATAGAACTCGCCGTCGTTCGCGTAGCCGTTGAACCAGAAGCGGTCGTAGGCATTGCGATCCGTCGTCGCCGGAACCGCGACCGGCTCGGCCGTCTGGTGAATGGTGTAGTCGTCGAGCTTCGAGAGCATGAATTCCCCTCCCCGCGAAGGCGCCGATTATACGCGCGGGCGACCGGCCCTCGCGCAAAGCCCTGGATTTGGCATTGTCCCCGCCGCTGCCCCTTCCCTTGGAACCCTTGCGCTCGGCGCCTTCGCCCCGAGCCCGACCGAGGTTACGACCGGATGGACGTCCTGGAGACGGCCCTGGCCAAACTCCACTTCTCGAAGACGCTCTACTGCGCGCACTGCACGAACCGCGCGCCGTGGGGCGTCGCGCTCCCCGAGTCGCGCTCCGTGATGTTTCACGCGGTGCGCTCCGGGCGCGCGTGGATCCGTGTGGCTGGCGGGCCGCCCATCGCTCTGGAAGCCGGTGACTTCGTCGTGCTGCCGCACGGCGACGCGCTCGAAATGTCCGACGAACGAGACACTCCGGCGCGTCCGGTGCACGAACAGCTCTCGGCCGAGCAGCGCGCGAACCCCTGGGTTCTCGGCTTCGGGAAGCAGGGCGCGCCCTCCGAGCTGATCTGCGCGGCCTTCGAGTGCGCGGCGCGCTCCGCCGATCCGCTCCTGTCGTTCCTGCCGCGAATGATCCTCCTGCGGGGTGCGGACACCCAGTCGCTCGAGCCCATTCTCGCCCTGGCGGAGCGAGAGATGCGCGCCTCCAGCCACGCTCTCGACGTGGTGCTCGCCCGGCTCGGCGAGATACTCATGGTGGAGGCCGTGCGCGCCTACGTGAAGACACTCGCGCCGGGCGAGGGCGGCTGGCTGCGCGCGCTGCACGATCCGCAGATCGCCTCCGTGCTGCGCGCGATTCACACCGAGCCGGCGCGCCGCTGGACGCTGGCGGAGCTCGCGGGCCTGGCTGCGATGTCACGCACGTCGCTGGCGACGCGCTTCCGTGCGCTCGTGGGCACGTCGGTGCACGTGTACATCGCGCGCCTGCGCATGAGAACAGCGGCCGCGATGCTCGAGGATCCCAACCGCCCGAAGCTCGCGCGCGTCGCCGCGGAGGTCGGCTACGGCTCCGAGGCGGCGTTCAGCCGCGCGTTTCTGCGCGAGATGGGCGTCGCCCCGACGAAGCTGCACCCGCGCGCCGCGAAGAAACAGCCGGCTGAACGCTCGGCATAGAGATCCGTACGGCGCGTGCTTGCGCCTCGCGCTTCTCGAGCCCACACACTTCGCGTCGCGATGGCCGTCAGCACGATCACTCAGGACGCGTTCTTCGGCGTGCCACCGCACGACGTGTTCGAGATCTTCGTCGACGCGGGCACGCACAGCGCCATGTCCGGCGGCGAACGCGCGGAGATCGACGCCCGGGTCGGCGGGGAAGCCCGCGTGTTCGAGGATGCGGTCAGCGCGACGTTCCTCGAGATCGCCCCCGGCCGCCGCATCGTACAGACCTGGCGCGATCGCGACTGGCCGGACGGTCATCAGGCGCAGCTCGAGCTGCAGTTCCTGCCGCTGAACGATGGGCGCGGCACTCACGTCCATCTGACGCTTTCCGGTGTACCCGCGGACAAGGCGCGCCAGACGGCGAACGGCTGGCGCGACTACTATTGGGTGCCGATCGCCGAGTTCCTGCGCGACGCGAAGGTGCGGCCCGTCCGCCGGTTCTTCCTGGAGTTCAAGAAGCGCGCGAACCTCGACGCCGTCGACGAGACCTGGGCCGAGGACTCGATGCTGCACCTCGGCGGCACCGCTCTGGGGCGCGGCACCCAGCCACAGAAGAGCGTCGGCCGCCAGATCTTCGAAGCGTTCTCCGACCTGCGCATCGAGGTCGAGGACCAGATCGTCGAAGGCGATCGCGTCGTCGAACGCCACCGCGCGGTCGCCATTCACGCGGGCGAGTTCATGGGCATCTCCGCGACCGGCCGCGAAGTGTCCTGGACCGGGAATCACATCTACCGCATCGCCGACGGGCGCATCGCGGAGGCGTGGTCGGAAGTGAGTCTCTACGAGCTGATCGCCCAGCTGACCGAGGAGCGGTGATGCCCGACAGCCTGCACGAGATCGCGATCGACGCGCCGATCCGGGTCGTATTCGACGCCTGGGTCACGCCCGAGGGGATCGCCTCGTGGTGGACCAAGGACTGCCGCCTCTCGGGCGCGCAGGGCGAAGTCAACCTCTTCGGCTTCAACGGCCGCTCCGTCCTGTTCCACTTCCACATCGACGAGATCGAATCTCCGCAGCGCGTGCAGTGGACCGGCATCGACGGGCCGGGCATGCCGGACGAGTGGATCGGCACGACGATCGACGTGCGACTCATCGCCGAGGGCGAGAGGCGCACGCGCGTGCGCTTCTCGCACCGTGACTGGCGCTCGTTCGATGGCGGCTACCGGCTCTGCAACACCACCTGGGGCGAGCTGATGTATCGCCTGCGCGACGCCTGCGAAGAGCGGAACCCCGGTCC
>DATFUE010000214.1:0-6015 GCA_035261165.1 Myxococcota bacterium | reverse complement strand
TCGCGACGGCGCTTCTCGCGGTCCCGATCTTCGGGTTCTGCTTCTGGGCTGCGGCGGCACTCTGGATCGACGGGCCCGAGTCACGCGGGCTGGCGGGCGTGCTCGTCGCCGCGTTCGCGCTCGGCTGTTTCCTCGTCCTCGTGTATGTGCGCTCGTTCGCGCGCAGCCTCGCCGGGCTCGCGCTGCTCGCCCTCGCGGTCACGGCCTGGTGGCTGCGCATCCCGGCCAGCAACGCCCGCGACTGGCAGCCCGACGTCGGGCGGCTCGCGCACGCGCAGATCGACGCGGATCGAGTCACGATCGAGAACGTGCGCAACTTCGCCTGGCGCACCGAGACCGACTACGATCCGAGCTGGGAGACGCGCACGTACGACCTCCAAAAGCTGCGTGGCGTGGACCTCTTCATCTCGTTCTGGGGTCCGACCCTGTACGGCCACACGATCATGAGCTGGGAGTTCGAGGACTCGCCGCCGCTCGCGATCTCGATCGAGACGCGCAAGGAGCTGGGTGAGTCGTATTCCGCGCTGCTCGGCTTCTTCCGCCAGTACGAGCTCTACTACGTGGTGTCCGACGAGCGCGACGTGATTGGCGTGCGCGACCGCCTGCGCGGCGAGCGCACCTACCTGTACCGACTCGCGGCGCCGGTGGACAGGGCTCGCGAGCTCCTGCTCGACTACCTGGCCGAGGTGAACTCGCTCGCCGCGAAGCCGGACTGGTACAACGCGCTCACCCAGAACTGCACGACCACGATCCGGACCCGGGTCATGCACGCCGGCGGCCACGTGCCGCTCTCCTGGAAGCTCCTGGCCAACGGCTACCTCGACGAGCTGATGTACGAGCGCGGCTCTCTCGGAAAGAGCGTCCCGCTCGCGGACCTGCGCGAGCGCTGCGACGTCACCGAGCGCGCGAAGGCGGCGGGCATCGACCCGGACTTCTCGGCCCGCATTCGCGAGGGCCTGCCGGACTACCCGCGCTGACGCCGGGTTCGCGGCGCGCTGCGCGAGTCAGACGTAAGTCAGGCGGATGCCGACGCCCTCGGGCTTCTTCAGCCGGATGTTGATCCCGATCATCAGCGCCGTGAGCTGCTCGACGTAGCGCGCGTTGTACAGCGGCCCGCCGTCGATGGCGCGCGTGCCGGGCACGTCGTCGCAGAGCGCCATCACACGCGCGCGCGGCTCCTTCTCGCCGGACACGATCACGTCGCACTCGACCGCGTGCTCGAGGTCGAGCAGGCGATGCGCCGCCACGTTCTGGAATGCGGACACGACCGCAACGCCCTCGGGCGCGAGCGCGGCGCACATCTCCGCGCACGAGCCCTGCGAGACGCCGACGACGCGCGACGCGACATCGCCGATCGCGGTCGCGAGCGGCACGCCCATCGACACGAGCACCGTTCCCGCTGCGAGCTCGCCGCGCACGGCTTTGATCGTGCCCGCCACGTGCTCGAAGGGCACGGACAGAATCACGATGCCACCGGGCAGCGCGCGGACCGCCGCCGCGTTCTCGTGTCCCGAGACGTCGCTGCCGGGCAGCTTGGCGAGCACCTCCTTCGCCGCCTCGAGCGCGCGCTCCTCCTTGCGGCTGCCGATGCGCACCGCGCGCCCGGCCTTCGCGAAGCGATACGCGAGCCCGAGTCCCTGCTCGCCCGTTCCACCCAGGATTGCCACATGTTCTTTCGCCATCCGCCTGTTCCTATCGACTGCGTTCGCCTTCGGCTCACTGCGCGCGCCTGCGGCGCTTGCTCGCTCGGCTCGGGGCGGCCCTCGCCTCGCTCCTCTCCGTGAACCATCGGCGGCGCGGATCTTACCCCAGCGGTTGGTTAGCTTTTCGCCGATGACGCCCACCCCCGTCTCGATCGCGCAGGCTGGACCGGACACGCTGCGCATCGTCTGGCAGGACGGACACGAGAGCCTGTATCCGGTGCGGCTGCTGCGACTGGCGTGTCGCTGCGCGCACTGCATCGACGAGCGCACCGGTCAGGCGCTGCTCCGCGCGGATGCGGTGCCCGGCGACGTCCGGCCCCTGCGCATCAGCCCGGTCGGTCGCTATGCGCTCGCGTTCGCCTGGAGCGACGGTCACGACACGGGGATCTACACGTTCGAGAACCTGCGGGAGCTCTGTCCGTGCTGCGCGCCCGCAGCTCAAGCGGCCAGGTAGGCGCGTCGATGGCGGGGTCGGGATGGCCGACCTAGTCGCGTGGGCGGAGCGGTTCATCGCGACGCCGTCCGAGTCGCGCCTGGGCAACGCGGCGATCGCCGACGTCGCCGCCGAGCTCTTGCGCGAGCTCGGGCTCGCGGCGGACCTCGAATCCGTGCACGCCGGCGGCGGGACGCACCACGCGGTGCTCTGTGAGGTGACTGCGAGGGCGAGCGAGGGCCGCCCCGAGCGAGCCCGCAATGGGCAAAGCTCGGACGGGCCCGACCTATTGCTCGTCACTCACCTGGACACGGTGCCGCCGGGTGACTCGGCCGCATGGACTGCGACGGGCGGCGATCCGTTCCGGCCGACGCGCGACGGCGATCGGCTCTACGGCCTGGGGTCCGCGGACGCGAAGGTCGACTTCGTGTGCAAGGCGCACGCCCTCGCGGCGGAGCGCGGATCACTGACTCGCGGCGTGCGCCTGGTCGGCACGTTCGGCGAGGAGATCGGCATGCTCGGCGCGCGCTGGCTGGTGGAGAGCGGGCTCACGCGCGGCGCCACGCGCGCGCTCGTCGGCGAGCCGTCGGAGCTGGCGATCGTGCACGCTCACAAAGGCTACGCGGTGTACGAGGCGCGCGTGCGGCTCGAGGCGCTCTCGGAACCGGGCGCGCTGCGGGTGAGCTCCGAGCTGGTGCGCGGCGCGGCCGCGCACTCGAGCGCGCCGGTGCTGGGACACAATGCGGTGTACGCCGCGCTCGAGCTCGTCGAGAAGAGCGGCGCGCTCGGAGTGACTGCGCTCGCGGGCGGCGGCGCGGTAAACGTGGTGCCGGATCGCTGCGAGATCACCCTGGTGCACGGCGGCGGGCGCGTCGGGGAAGGAGTCGAGATCGACGCGCCGATCTGGTCCGCGAAGCCGCTGGTCCGGTTCCTGGCGGCGTGGCGCGAGCTCGAGGCGGGGCTCGGCGCGCGGAGTGACCCGCGCTTCTCGCCCGCGCAGAGCGTGGCGAGCCTCGGGCGCGTCGCGCTCGAGGAAGGCTGCGCGGTGTTCGCGTTCGACGTGCGCCCGATCCCGGGCGATGGCGCGGCCGCGCTGGTCGCGCCCCTGGCGCGCACCGCGGAGCTGCGCTGCGTGCGCACCAATCCCGCACTCGCGACGCCGAGTGACTCCGAGCTCGTGCGCGCGCTCCAGGCGGCGCAGCGCGCGGCCGGTCTGCCCGCTCGGGTCGAGACCAAGGCGACCTGCACCGAGGCCGGAATCCTGGCCGCGGCCGGACTCGAGGCGGTCGTGCTCGGCCCGGGTACGTCGGTCGGCAACGTGCACAAGCCGAACGAACACACGCGCGTCTCGCAGCTACACCAGGCGGTGACGCTCTACCGCGCCGCGCTGGCGCGGCTCGCCGGGCCGGGAGGCGCGTGATGTTCCTGCTGCGCCCCGCTCGCGTCTCCGACTTGCCCGCGATCCTCGAGCTCGCGCGCTACCTCGACAGCCCCAACCTGCCCAACGACGAGGCGTTCGTGAACCGCCGGCTCGAGCGCTCCGAGCGCTCGTTCCGCGCGCCGGGCCCGCCCGGCCCCGAGGCCGAGTACCAGTTCGCGCTCGCCGACGACTCGGGCCAGGTGGTCGGCACCTGCGCGGTGCTCTCGAAGCACGGCACGCCCGAGATGCCGCACCTGTTTCTGCGCGTCGGCGAGGAGACGCGCTTCTCCGAGAGCACCGGCGTGCGAGTCACTCACACCACGCTGCAGCTCGGCGCGTCGCACGACGGGCCGACGGAGCTCGGCTCGCTCATCCTGCATCCGTCTGCGCGCGGCCGCCCGGGCTGGCCGGGAAAGCTGCTCTCCTGGGGCCGCTTCGCGTTCATCGCGCGGCATCGCTCGAGCTTCGAAAACAAGATCCTCGCCGAGATGCGCGCCGCGATCGACGCGCAGGGCCGCAGCGCCTTCTGGGACGCGTTCGGCCGGCGCTTCACCGGCATGAGCTACAGCGAAGCGGATCACAAGAGCGCCGCGGACAAGAGCTTCATCCTGGATCTGTTTCCCGACACGCCGTTCTACGCGTCGCTGCTCGACGCGGAGGTGGCGCTGCAGCTCGGCAAAGTGCACGAGGAAGCCGCGCCCGCGCTGCGCCTGCTCGAGGTCGCGGGCCTGCACTGGATCGACGAGATCGATCCCTTCGACGGCGGGCCGTTCGTGGGCGCGCCCACCGCGCGCGTGTTTCCGATCCAACAGACGGTGCGTCTGGCGCTGGCCGACGGCGCGCTGCCCGAGGGCGCCCCGCCCGCGATCGTCTCGAGCGAAGAGGGCGGCGAGTTCCGGGCGCTCGCCGCGCCCGCGCTGCGCGACGGCGCGGCGCTGCGCCTGGGCAAGGAGGCGCGCGAGCGGCTCGGGGTCGTGGCGGGCGACGAAGTCACCCTGACGCCGATGCCGCGTTCGAACGCGAGGGCCGGCGACGGTGGCTGACGCCTCGCCCTTCCAGGCGCGCGGAGACCTGGTCGACGGCCGGCAGGCGCTCCCCGAGCGCGCCGACGGGGAGCTCGTCGCGACCGATCCGGGAGACACCCGCGAGTCACTCGGCGCGTTTCCGTTCGCGGCGGAGTCGCTCGAGCGGGCGGTCGCGGCCGCGCGCCGCGCCTGGCCCGCGTGGCGCGACACGACTCCGGAGCTCCGCTCCGCCGCGCTGCGCCGCTTCGGAGCGGCGCTGCAATCCGACCGGGAGCGGCTCGCGTCCGTGATCGCGCGCGAGGTGGGGAAGCCCCTCTGGGAGGCCCGCACCGAGGTGTCGGCCATGATCGCGAAGATCGACATCACGCTGACGCAGGGGCTCGAGCTGGTCGCGGAGCGCGCCCTCGAGCTGGGCGGGGGTCAGGTCGGGCGCTGGCGCGCGAGCTCGCGCGGAGTGTTCGGCGTGCTCGGCCCGTTCAACTTCCCCGGTCACTTGATGCACGGCCACATCGTGCCCGCGCTCGCGACCGGAAACTGCGTCGTCGTGAAGCCCTCGGAGAAGACGCCGGCGACGGGGCAGCTCTACGCCGAGCTCGCGCTGAGCGCGGGCTTTCCGGCCGGCGTCGCGAACGTGGTGCAGGGCGACGCGACCCAGGGTGCGCGCCTCGCGGCACACCCCGCGCTAGACGGCGTGCTGTTCACCGGATCGTACGGCGCCGGCCGGCGCATCCTCGAGGCGACGCTCGATCAGCCGTGGAAGCTCGTGGCGCTCGAGATGGGCGGGAAGAACGGCGTGCTGGTCTGCGCCGACGCCGACCTCGACGCGGCCGCGGCCGCGATCGCGTTCGGGGCGTGCGTGACTTCCGGTCAGCGCTGCAGCGCCACGACCCGCGTGTTCGCGGAGCGCGCTGTCGCCGACGCGCTCAGCGAGCGGCTCGTGAAGCTGTTCCGCGGCATCGCGATCGGCCACTCGAGTGACCCGTGCGCGTTCATGGGGCCGGTGATCAACGGCGCGGCGCGCGAGCGACACGCGCAAGTGTTGGCCTGGGCGGCCGCGGACGGAGCCGAGGTCCTGGTCGCGGGCGGACCCGCCGAAGGGCCGCGCCCCGGTCACTACGTGCGCCCGAGCCTGCACCGGCTGCACGCGACCTCGCGGGGGAGCCGCTATCAGAGCGAGGAGCACTTCGTGCCAGACGCGTTCGTGGTCGCCGTGGACTCGGTCGACGCGGGCCTCGCCGCGCTCGACGCGACGGACTTCGGGCTGGTCGCGAGCGTGTTCACCCGCTCGCGCGCGACTTACGAGCGCGCCGCGCGCGTCGTCCGCGTCGGCTGCCTCAACTGGAACGCCGCCACCGTCGGCGCGTCGTCGAAGCTGCCGTTCGGCGGCGTGAAGCGCAGCGGAAACGACCGCGCCGCGGGCGCCGCGTCGACGCT
>DATFUE010000213.1:0-2006 GCA_035261165.1 Myxococcota bacterium | reverse complement strand
GCGCAGCTTCCGCCCCGGGGATTCGCTCGAATTTCCGGAGAGACGCATCCGTCTGTCCTGGCACGACTCTCCGTCGTCCCCCGCGGTTCCCGACCCGTACCGCCTGCCGGTGCAGGAGCTCGTCGAGGGCTACACGGTGCGCAGCGCGTGTGATGCAGATCGCGTTCACACACGCGGCCGGGAGCGGCGACTCAAGGACGTGCTCGCCGGCGCCCGATGGTCGAAGTTGGAGCGGGCGCGGGCGCTCGTGGTCGAGCGCGAAGGCGAGATCCTCTGGGTTCCAGGACTCATGCCGATGGCGCTGCGGAGCGCGCAGCGGGCGCGCGGCTCCGAGATTCGCGCGGAGCGCCTTTCGAGCCCGTCGCATTGTTGTTAGATTGCGAGAGAATCCGCGTGCTTAGCCCGGCGCTTCGCCCGACGACGATCGCGAGATCGGAGGTGTGTTGAACCATCTCTACAAGAACCTGCTGACCCTGGCGACGGCCATGTTCGTGTTGCTGGCCATCTTCAGCCTGTTCGGGAACACGCAGCAGGAGGCGAACGAGATCACCTACTCGGAGTTCGTCTCGCGACTCGAGTCGGGCGACGTCGCGGAGATCGCCGTGAAGGGCGAGCGCGTCGAGGGCAAGCTCAACGACAACACGAGCTTCACCACCAACGGCCCCACCAATGGCGAGCGCTTCCAGAGACTGCTGCGCAAGCACGAGGTGAAGACCACCTACAAGCAGCCGGACGACAGCGGAATGTGGCAGTCACTGCTGCTCTCCTGGCTGCCGATCCTGCTGTTCACGGGTCTCTGGTTCCTGCTGTTCCGGCAGCTGCAGTCGGGTGGCGGCAAGGCGATGAGCTTCGGCAAGTCGCGCGCCAAGCTGCTCTCCGAGAATCAGCAGCGCATCACGTTCGCAGACGTGGCGGGCATCGAGGAGGCCAAGGCAGAGCTCGAGGAGATCGTCGCCTTCCTGCGCGATCCGAAGAAGTTCACGCGCCTCGGCGGCCGCATCCCCAAGGGCGTGCTGCTGATCGGCCCGCCGGGCACCGGCAAGACCTTGCTCGCACGCGCGATCGCGGGCGAGGCAGGCGTGCCGTTCTTCTCGATCTCGGGCTCGGACTTCGTGGAGATGTTCGTCGGCGTCGGCGCGAGCCGCGTGCGCGACTTGTTCGGGCAGGGCAAGAAGAACGCCCCGTGCATCATCTTCATCGACGAGATCGACGCGGTCGGCCGACACCGCGGCGCGGGTCTCGGCGGCGGTCACGACGAGCGCGAGCAGACACTCAATCAGCTGCTGGTCGAGATGGACGGCTTCGAGTCGAACGAGGGCGTGATCATCATCGCAGCCACGAACCGCCCCGACGTCCTCGATCCGGCGATGCTGCGCCCGGGCCGCTTCGACCGGCACGTCACCGTGAATCGCCCCGATCTGCGCGGTCGCGAGGCGATCCTGCGCGTGCACGTGCGCCGGGTGCTGCTCGCCGGCGACGTGAATCTCTCGGTAATCGCGCGCGGCACCCCAGGCTTCTCGGGCGCGGACCTCGAGAATCTGGTCAACGAGGCCGCACTGCTCGCGGCGCGCCGCGACGGCGAGTCGGTGGCGATGCAGGACTTCGAGCTCGCGAAGGAGAAGGTCATGATGGGCGCCGAGCGCCGCAGCATGATCATCTCCGAGAAGGAGCGCCGCATCACTGCCTTCCACGAGGCGGGTCACGCACTCATCGCGATGCTCGAGGAGCACAGCGATCCGGTGCACAAGGTGACGATCATCCCGCGCGGCGGAGCGCTCGGAGTCACGATGACGCTGCCCTCCGAGGACCGCTACTGCGTCTCGAAGGACGAGCTGCTGGCGATGATCACGTACGCGATGGGCGGGCGCGCGGCGGAGGAGCTCGTCTTCGAGCACTTCTCGACCGGCGCGGCGAACGACCTCGAGAAGGCGACCAAGATCGCGCGCGACATGGTCTGCAGCTACGGCATGAGCGAGAAGCTCGGGCCGGTGACGCTCGCCGACGAC
>DATFUE010000212.1:0-4981 GCA_035261165.1 Myxococcota bacterium | reverse complement strand
GGCAGGAGCGCCCCCGCCACCGCGGCGCCCGCGCCGCCGCTCGACCCGCCGGAGGTGCGCTCGAGGTCCCACGGATTGCGCGTCGGCGGATGGATGTCGGGCTCGGTCACCGGCATCGCGCCGAGCTCGGAGGTCGCGGTCTTGCCCAGGATCACGAAGCCGCCGAGCCGCATGGACGCGGTCGAGTGACAGTCGACCGGGGACGGGATCCACACGGCCCGCGACCCGAAGCGAGCCACCGAGCCGCGCACGAAGTTCAGGTCCTTCATCGCGGTCGGCACGCCGTGGAACGGCGGGAGCGAGTCACCGCCCCGGCGCAGCTCCGCGTCCTTGCGCCGCGCCTGCGCGAGCGCGCGGCGGCGGTGCACGCGCACGAACGCGTGGAGCTTCGGGTTCAGCGCCTCGATGCGCGCGAGATACAGGCGCACGAGCTCCTCGGACGAGAGCTTGCGCGCGCGGATGAGTGCCGCCTGCTGCAGCGCCGAGAGATCGAGAAGCGGACTCCACGCCATGGCGCGGAGTCTATCGCGTCAGCGCGTGTCCAGGGCGCGCGCCGACGCGCGAACCTCGCCGCGGATCCAATCCGAGGCCGTGCGGCGCAGATCCTCCGCGGGCTTGCGGCGCAGGGTCGGCCCGAAGGACAGGCGCATGCGCAGCTTCGGCTTGCGGAACGTGCGCAAGAAGTGGCCCACGAACGGATCGTCGTCGATCCAGGCGTCGGCGCGGTCCTCGTACTCGAGCGCGAACGGGACGACGGGGAAGTCGTACTGCTCGGCCAGGTGGAACAGGCCCGGGAAGAACGGCAGGATGCCCGGACCGCGGCAGGTCGTCCCTTCGGGGAAGGCCGCGAACGCGAGGCCCTTCTGCAAGAGCGCCAGCGCGCCTTCGCGCGCGCGCTTCCGGCTGTCGCGGTCGTCGCGCGCCACGAACACCGTGGGGTGTAGGCGCGCCGCGGCGCCGAACATCGGCCAGCTCGCGATCTCGGCCTTGGCGAGGAAGCCGCATGGCCGCACGCCGAGGACGGCCAGAATGTCGATGTACGAGCGGTGATTGCCGAGCAGGAGGTGCGGGCCCGGCGCCGGCGTGCCGCGCACCGAGACCTCGATGCCCAGCGCGCCGAGCATACGGCGCGCCCAGGCGTGTCCGTGGCGCGCGGCTTCGTGCGGGCAGCCGCCCGTGCGGGTGTGCGCCAGCTTCAGCGCGAACAGCGAGCGCGAAGTGATCGCGGCCATGCGCGCGAGGCGCAGATGAGCGCGGAGTTCCGACTTCTTCTTCATTCTCGAGTCTCTCCTCGTTTGCCCAGACACTCGGAGTCGCGTGTGACGCGCCGGTGACGATCCGGGCACGAACCGGATGCTCGCGGTTTCTTCGCGTGCGCGAACGCGCTTCGTCACGAACGCGGCCGAACGTCTCCGGCAAATGAAGACGAACACTGACGCATTTCCGTGTGACGCAGATCCGTGTCGGGTGAGCGCGCTCGCGGCCGAGGTGGAAGGCCTGGCGCCGAGCGCGCAGCTGGTCGCGAACGACCGCATGCTGGTCGCTGCTGCTTCCGCGCGCGAGATCCCGCTGCTCCTGGACGAGATCGGCCGGCTGCGCGAAAGCGCGTTTCGAGCCATCGGCGAGGGCACGGGCGCTGAGCTCGACCTGGACCGCTTCGACGCGCACTACACGCACCTGTTCGTCTGGGACCGCAGGCGGCAGGCGCTGGCCGGGGCCTACCGCCTGGTGCGCGTGGACGGCCTCGCGGAGCACCGGCTGCCGCGCGCGCTCTACACCCACACGCTCTTCGACTACGACCGCGCGTTCCTCGCGCGCCTCGGACCGGCGCTGGAGCTCGGGCGAGCCTTCGTGACTCCTGAGTACCAGCGCTGCTCGCGCGTGCTGGCGCTGCTCTGGCAGGGCATCGGGCGGGCGGTGCGCAGCGCCGGCGCACGGCGCCTGTTCGGGGCCGTCAGTGTCTCGGCGAGCTACTCGCGGACCTCGCGCGGGCTGATCGCCGCGGCGCTCCTCGCGCACCACCGACACCGGGAGACGCAGGGCCTGGTGCGAGCGCGCACGCCGTTCGCGCTCGCCCCCGAGGACTTCGCCAACGCGGCGTTGCTCGCCGACCCGCGCGCGCTCTCGCAGCGCGTCGCCGAGCTCGAGCCCGACGGCAGCGGCCTCCCGGTGCTGGTGCGCCGCTACCTCGAGCTCGGCGGCGAGTTCGCAGCCTGGCACGTCGACCGCGAGTTCGGGGACTCACTCGACGGGCTCATGGTCCTCGACCTGGAGCGCGCCGACCCGGTGCGGGTCGCGCGCTTCTCCGGCGATGCCGGACCCCGCTACAGCGGGACCATCTCCAGCGCCGCGCGCACGTCGTCCGTGGTCTCGTAGAAGAGCGGAAAGTCGACCTTGCGCCAGGCGATCCTGCCGTCGCGACCGACCAGGACGAGCGCGCGCTTGGTCATCCCGAAGAGCCCGCGCGCGCCGTACGCGCGAGTCACCGCGCCGTCGGCGTCCGCCGCGACCGGGAAGGGCAGGCGGTGTTTCTCGGCGAACCTGGCGTGCGACTCCTCGCTCTGCGGGTTCAGCGCGATCACCTGGACGCCCAGCTTCTCGAAGACCCCCAGATTGTCGCGGTAGTTGCAGAGCTGCTTGGTACACACGGGCGTGTCGTCACCCGGATAGAAGACCAAGAGCACAGGGCCCTTCTCGAGCAGCTTCGAGAGCTGGAGCGTGCCGCGCGTGGAGGCCAGCGTGAACTCTGGGGCGCGATCGCCGATCTCGGGCGTGCTCATGCACGCAAGCTACCACGAGGCGCACGCTGGCGAGGGAACCTGCGAGAATCCCGGCGGGAGGGAAGATGCCGGACTCGGAATTCTCGTTCGCTTCGGCCGTGGACGGTTTCTCGCTGCAGGGCTACGCGTGGCGCGCGCGGGGCAATCCCAAGGGGCTCGTCGCGCTCTCGCACGGCGCAGCGGAGCACGCGCTGCGCTACGAGCGCTTCGCGCGCTCTCTCGGCGACGCGGGCTTCGAGACGTTCGCCCTCGACCAGCGCGGTCACGGGCGCTCGCCGGGCCCGGATGGGCTCGGTGACTTCGGCAACGGCGGTTGGGCGGCGCTGGTCGCGGACATCGGGCAGCTCATCGCGCACGCGCGCGCGACCCGCCCTCGTGCACCGCTCGCGCTGTTCGGTCACAGCATGGGCTCGTTCGCGGCGCAGCAGTTCTGCTTCGATGGATCGCGCGCCTGCGACGCGCTCGTGCTGTCGGGGTCGACCGCCTTCGACTTGTCGGGCACGGGCGGCGCGCTGCCCGCCTTCACGCCGAACCTGGCATTCGAGCCCGCGCGCACGCCCTATGACTGGCTGAGTCGCGACCCGGCCGAGGTCGACAAGTACGTCGCCGATCCGCTCTGCGGCTTCGAGACACAAGGCGGCCGGCGGCCCGGCGCGGGCATCGACTTCGCGAAGCTCGGCGATCCTGCCGGGATCGCGCGCATCCGCGCGGAGCTGCCCGTGCTGCTGGTCGCCGGCGATGCAGACCCGCTGAACGCCAAGCTCGCCGGCCTGCGCCTGCTCGAGAAGCGCTGGCGCGACGCGGGCGTGAAGCAGATCGACACGCGTTACTACACCGGTGGGCGTCACGAGATGCTGAACGAGACCAATCGCGACGAAGTCACGGGAGACATCGTGGCCTGGCTCGGCCGCAGCCTGCGGCGCTGATGGCGCGCGCGATCCTCGAGGGGCTGCACGCGTCGCTCGGGCTCGCGGCGCCTGGCGCCGGCGAGGTCGAGATCGCCGGCGCTGACCCGATCCTGGCGACACGCTTCCGTGTCGGCGACGCCGCGGCCGCGGCGCTCGCGGCCAGCGCGCTGGCTGCCGCGGAGATCTGGCGGCTGCGCTCGGGCCGGCGCCAGCACGTGCGCATCGCTGCGCTCGGCGCCGCCGCGTCGCTGCTCGGCTTCGCCTATCAGCGCATCGAGGACGGCGGCGCGGCCGCTGCGTGGGAGCCGGGCCGACAGCTCACCGGCTTCTACCCGACCCGCGACGGCCAGTGGTTCCTGCTGCACCAGAGCTTTCCCGACACCCAGGCCAAGGCGCAGGCGCTGCTCGGCTGCGGCGACGACCGCGACGCGGTCGCGGCGAAGATCGCCGGCTGGGACGCGCAGGCGCTCGAGGACGCGATCGCCGAGCGCGGCTGCTGCGGCGCGCGCGTGCGCAGCGCCGCCGAGTGGGCGAGTCACCCGCAGGGTCGCGCGCTCGCGCGCCGGCCGGTGGTCGAAGTGATCCGCGTGGCTGACTCCGCGCCGGAGCCGTTCCCCGCCGGCGCGCGCCCGCTCTCGGGGGTCCGAGCGCTCGACCTGACCCGCGTTCTCGCCGGGCCGACCTGCGGCCGCACGCTCGCCGCGCACGGCGCCGAGGTGCTGCGCATCGGCTCGCCGAATCTGCCGTCGGTGCCCCCGTTCGTCATGGACACGAGTCACGGAAAGCACTCGGCGTTCCTCGATCTCAAGCAGCCGGGCGGCGTCGAGCGCCTGCGCGCGCTCGTGCGCGGCGCGGACGTGTTCACGCAGGGCTATCGCAGCGGCGCGCTCGCCCGCCTGGGCTTCGGCCCGGAGGAGCTGTTCCGGCTGCGACCCGGCTTGGTGTACACCGCGATCAACTGTTACGGGCACGAAGGTCCGTGGGCGGAGCGCCCGGGCTGGGAGCAGCTCGCGCAGACCGTCACCGGCATCGCGCTCGAGCAGGGCGGCGACGCCGGGCCGCGCCTCCTGCCCGCCGCGGCCACCGACTACAACACCGGCTATCTCGCGGCGCTGGGCACCATGGTCGCGCTCGCCCGCCGCGCCCGCGAGGGCGGGAGCTGGCTGGTGCGCGCGTCGCTGTGCCAGACCGGCATGTGGCTCGAGCGCATGACTCGCGCCGAGTCACTCGGCCCGGGTCTCTCCGCGGATCAGGTCCGGCCGTTCCTCACCAAGAGTGACACGCCGTTCGGAA
>DATFUE010000211.1:0-20586 GCA_035261165.1 Myxococcota bacterium | reverse complement strand
GGCGCCGCGGATGGACGACGAAGACGCGCGCCTCATGCTGGCCTTCCAAAGGGGAGACCGGCGCGCCTTCGAAACGCTGTTCGCACGCTACACCCCGCGCGTTCTGACCTTCCTCACCCGCATGGTGCGAGATCGAGCTCGCGCCGAGGAGCTGACTCAGGACGTGTTCGTGCGCATCCACAACGCGAAGGACCGCTACGAGGCGCGGGCGCGCTTCTCGACATACTTGTTCGGGATCGCGCACAACCTGGCACTGAACGAGCTCGCGCGCGCGCACCGCAAGCACGAGCAGTCGCGCAGCGATCTGGCGGAGCTCGGCGCGGTCGACCCCGCGCCGGGGCCGGAGGAGAAGCTCGACGCCGAGCGGACGCGCGTTCGGCTCGAGCGCGCGCTCGCGCTCCTGCCCGAGCGGCAGCGCGCGGCGGTTCTGTTGCGCAGCGAGCAGGGCTTGAACTACGAGGAGATCGCGGGCTCACTCGACACCACGGTGTCGAGCGTGAAGAGTCTGTTGCACCGGGCGCGCGAGAGCTTGCTCGCGTCGCTGGCCGAGGAAGAGACATGATCGAGTGCAAGCGAGACCGGGAGTCGATCGCCGCGTACGTCGACGGCGAGCTGGAGGCGTCCGCGCGCGCGGAGCTGGAGTCACACCTCGAGAGCTGCGCCGCGTGCCGCGAGCTGGTCGCCGCGCAGCGCCGGCTGGGGGAGATGTTCGCCGCGCTCCCCGAAGTGACTCCCCCGGGCGACTTCGAGGCGCGGTTCTGGGCGCGGATGGCGCGCGAGCGCGACGCGGCGCCGGCGGGCTTCGCCGCGCGCCTGCGCGAGGTCTTCTCGCCGCGCCGCGGGCTGGCGCTCGGAGCCGCGGCCGCCGCCGCGCTCGCGCTCTTCGTCGCCCTGCCCCGCGCGCCCTCGACCAGCGTCGCGAAGGTCGACCCGGACGTGAAGATCGTGAGAAACGCGCAGGACTTCGAGCTCTTGCAGGACCCCGACGTGGACACGATCGCGGACGTCGACGTGCTCGAGGCCTGGGACGATGCCTCGCCGGGCTGAGCGGACGCGGCGCGCCCTCCTGTGCGCGGGCCTGCTCGCGCTCGCCCTCGTCGCGGGGCCGAGCCTTGCGCATGCGGACGATCCGCGGCCGCCCTCGCCTTCGCCGGTCGAGGGCACGAAGCAGTGGCAGAAGCTCTCACCCGAGGAGCGCGAACGCCTCCACCAGCGCTGGCAGCAGTTCCAGAGCCTGCCCCCGCAGCGCAAAGAAGAGCTGCGCCAGCGCGCCACGGAGTTCCGCAAGCTCCCTCCGGAGGAGCGCGCCCGCGTGCGCCAGAACTTCGACCGCTGGCAGAAGCTCTCCCCCGAGGACAAGGCGCGCGTCCGCGAGAAGTTCCAGCGCTTCCAGCAGCTGCCCCCGGACCAGAAGCAGAAGATCCGCGAGCGCCTGAAGCGCGAGGACCCGGGCAAGGGCAAAGGGCCCCGGCCCCCATGAGGTGAGTGTTCTTCCTTTAGAATGAGCGCCCGGTATCCATCGGGAGGGCGACTCATGGCGGTGCTCACAGGGAAGGTCGCGATCGTGACGGGCGCGGGCCGCGGGATCGGGCGCGAGATCGCGCTCGACATGGCGCGGAACGGAGCGTCGGTCGTGGTCAACGACCTGGGCGGCAACGCGGACGGCACCGGCGCGGGCCGCGTGGCGGACGAGGTCGTCAAGGAGATCAAGGCCGCAGGCGGCAAGGCCGCCCCGAGCTACGACTCGGTCGCGACCTTGGAGGGCGGCAAGAAGATCTTCCAGACCGCGCTCGAGGCGTTCGGCGGCTGCGACATCCTGGTGAACAACGCCGGGATCCTGCGCGACAAGACGATCTTCTCGCTCGAGGAGTCGGACTGGGACGCGGTGATCGCCGTGCACCTGAAGGGTCACTTCTGCTGCTCGCAGCCCTTCGCGCGCTACATCCGCGAGACCAACCGGCAGGGCTCCCGGATCATCAACTTCTCGTCGGTGAGCGGGCTGTTCGGGAACTTCGGCCAATCGAACTACGGCGCCGCGAAGGCCGGCATCGCCGGCTTCTCGCGCGTCTTGGCGCTGGAACTCGCGAAGTACGGCTGCACCGTGAACACCATCTCGCCCGGCGCGGCCACGCGCATGACGATCCCGCTGATGGAGGGCCGCGGCGCCAAGGTCGACGCGGACAACCCGCTGGTCGGCCCGCAGCAGATCGCGCCCGTCGTGACCTGGCTCGCGTCGCCGCAGGCGCAGGAGCTCACCGCGCAGATCCTGCACGTGAGTCGTGGGCAGGTCGCGATCATGCAGCAGCCCGCGCTGATCCGCGCGTTCAAGAGCGAGCATCTCTGGACGCAGGACGATCTCGACCGCGTGATTCCCGCGCTCTTCGACGCCAAGAAGGCGCACGACGCGCGGGCCAAGAAGGAAGCCGAGCCGGAGCTCCTGTCGTGATCGAAGTCCATCACCTGAACAACTCGCGCTCGCAGCGCGTGCTCTGGCTGCTCGAGGAGCTCGGGCTGCCGTACGAAATCGTCTCGTACCAGCGCGACGCGACCACCAACCTCGCGCCCGAGTCACTGAAGCGCATCCACCCGCTCGGCAAGTCACCCGTGATCCGCGACGGCGCGCAGGTGCTGATCGAGTCCGGGGCGATCCTCGAGTACATCGTGCGCAAGTACGGCAAGGGCAAGCTCGCGCCCGCCGACTCGTCGCCGGACTGGCCGCGCTATCTGCAGTTCCTGCACTACGCCGAGGGCTCGGCGATGCTGCCGGTGATGTTGAAGCTGTATCTCTCGCGCATCGGCGAGGCAGGCGCACCGCTCGCGCCGCGGGTCACCAGCGAGATCGAGAACCACTTCGGCTGGCTCGACGGCGAGCTCGCGCACTCGGACTTCTTCGTCGGCAAGGAGCTCAGCGCCGCCGACATCAACCTGTCGTTCCCGATCCAGGCCGCGCGCCTGCTGCACGGGCTCGACAAGTTCCCGAACCTCGCGCGCTTCCTCGACCGCGTTCACGCGCGCCCCGCGTACAAGCGCGCGCTCGAGCGCGGCGGCCCGTACCTGTTCGGGAGTTAGAAAGCTAGGCTTCCGAAATGGCCCGCGGCCCGCTCGTCCAAGTCATGGACACGACCCTGCGCGACGGCGAGCAGACGCCGAACGTCGCGTACGCGCCGGCGGAGAAGCTGCAGATCGCGCGGCTCCTGCTCGAGGAGGTGCGCGTGGACCGGCTCGAGATCGGCCAGGTCTTCGTCTCCGAGGGCGAGGCGGAGGCCGTGCGGCGAATCTCCGCGTGGGCGCGCCGCGCCGGGCACGCGGAGCGCATCGAGATCTTCGGGCTGTGCGACGGCAAGCGCTCTGTCGACTGGATCGTCGACCACGGCGGCGGCGCGCTGAACCTGCTCACCAAGGGCTCGCGCAAGCACTGCGAGCTGCAGCTTCGCAAGACCCCCGAGCTGCACTTCAAGGACATCGCCGATACGATCCGCTACGGGCGCCGCCGCAAGCTGGTCGTGAACGTGTATCTCGAGGACTGGTCGCAGGGCGTGCGCGACAGCTTCGACTACGTGTTCGGTCACGTGGAGAATCTCGCCGGCCTCGGTGTGCGCCGCGTGTATCTGCCCGACACGCTCGGCACGTTCACCCCCGACGACACCTCGCGCTACGTGGAGCTGATGACCCGCACCTGGCCGGAGGTGCACTTCGAGTTCCACGCGCACGGCGACTACGGGCTCGCGACCGCCAACTGTCTCGCCGCGGTGCGCGCGGGCGCGCGCGGGGTGCACACGAGCGTGAACGGCATGGGTGAGCGCGCGGGCAACACGCGCCTGGCGGAGCTCGTCGCCTCGCTGCACGACCTGACCCCGTTCCGGACCGGGGTCGATGAGAGCCGGCTGATCGCGATCTCGGAGCTCGTGGCGCGGCTCTCGGGCAAGGCGGTGGCCGACAACGCGCCGGTCGTCGGCCGCGACGTGTTCACGCAGACCGCGGGCATCCACGCCGACGGAGACGCCAAGGCGGATCTCTACGCGAACCGCCTGCTGCCGGTGCGCTTCGGCCGGCGGCGGCGCTACGCGCTCGGCAAGATGTCGGGCAAGGCGTCGCTCGAACAGAACCTGAAGGCGCTCGGCATCAAGCTGCCGCCGGAGAAGCGCGATCTGGTGCTGCGGCGCATCGTCGAGCTGGGCGACAAGAAGCACAGCGTGACCGCCGAGGACCTGCCGCTCCTGATCGCGGACGTGTTGAAGACTCCGGTCGAGCAGCTCGTCCGAATCGAGCGCTATGAGTCGCATTCCTCGAGTGACGGCCTGCCCTCGGCGTCCGTGTCCGTGCGCTATCGCGGCAAGCTCGCCTCGGCGAGCGCGACCGGCGACGGCGGGTACGACGCGTTCATGAAGGCGCTCGCCAAGGCGCTGCGCGGCTTCGGGCAGAAGCTCCCGCAGCTCGTGGACTACAAGGTGCGCATCCCGCCCGGCGGCAAGACGGGTGCGCTCGTCGAAACCGTGATCGGCTGGCAGACGAGCGCGCGCGCGCAGCCCTTCAGCACCCTCGGCGTCGACTCCGATCAGCTCGCCGCGGCCGTGATCGCGACCGAGAAGATGCTGAACCTGCTCGCGGCGCGGCGCACGGCCCGACTTTGAGCGCGCGCGGCCGCGCGCGCGGCGTGGCCTGCGCGCTGTGGCTCGCCGCCTGCGCGAGCGCGCCGCCGTCGGAGCCGAGCGACGAGCCGACGCAGGACCTGCTGGAGGTCGTGGCGGTGCTGCGGCTGCACGTCGCGGACGACACCTATCGCTTCGCGGCGGCACGCGACGTCTCGGGCCGCGACGTGTTTCGCGCGTCGTTCGAGCGGCTCGAGAGTCTCGAGACGGCGCACTCCGAGAAGCTCTCGACCGGCTACATGAGCGACGTGCTCTGGTTCGCGAAGGCGCGCGCGCTGGAGCGCATCGGCGAGTACTCGCTCGCGCGGCTGCACTACCAGCGCGTCGCGGGGCTCGATTCCGAGCTCGCGGAGCCGGCGCGCGCGGGGCGCGACGTGTGCGAGCGCCTCGCGATGTCGACGTCGCCGGAGCCGGTCGCGGGCGTGACACCGCAACGTGTCGCGGATCGCTGGACCGAGCGGCGCGCGGAGCTCGTGACCCTGCGCCACGACGTGCTCGAGACTCACTGGCGCCCGGTCGTCGACGCGGAGATCGAGCGCGGCGACGCGGCCGAGGCCGTGTACTTCGCGGCGCAGTCGGAGATCGATCCGAGCCTCGAGGCGACGGCGCTGCAGCGCGCGCAGCAGCTGGTCGAGCTGCACCGCGAGAGCAAGAACAAGAACCGCCACCTGCTCGCGCTCGCGGATCTGTACGCGGAGCTGTCGCGGCGCTATGCGCGCCGCTACCCGCCGCCGTCGCTGGGCTTCGATCCCGCGACGTTCGACGAATACGCGCACGGGGCCACGCGCATCTACGAGGTCGTCGCGCAGCAGGACGGCACCGTCGAGAAGCTCGAGGCGGCGCACAAGCTCGAGGCGTATCTCAGCTACAGCCTGCAGGTCCATGAAGACAAACTCCCGCAGTAGGCGAGCCGTCACAGTATGGTGTAGCGCGGCGGCGCTCGCGCTGGGCGCGTGCGCGGGCGAGCAGGGGCCGGCCCCCGCCGAGTGGCGGCCGCTCGAGTCGGCGCGGCCCGCGCGCGAGCCGCTGCCCGATTCGGCCGAGCGCATCGCCGCGCGGCTCGCCGCATCGGCGCTCGTCGGCCGGTACGCGGACGCGCAGGCCCAAGGCGAGGCGCTCGCGCGCGAAGACGCGGCGCGCGCAGAGCGCGGCGAGCTGCCTTCGGGTCTGGCCGACAACGCGGCCGAGCTGCTGGCCGCCTGCGGCGGCAGTGAGTCGTTCCCGGATCGAACGGAGGCGCTGCTCGAGCGCGGCGATCTCGATCCCGCGTTGCGCCGGCGGCTCGAGCTCGCGCGCGACCGCGCGCCGCTCGCGGTCGCCGAGACGCGCATCGCCGAGGAGCGCCGTTACAAGCTCGGCGCGCTGTTCAACCGCATCGTCGAGCCGCTCTCGACGTTGGCGATCAGCGGCGCGCTGAATCCGCTCGCCGCATCGCGCAGCGCGCTCGCCGCCCTGCTCACCGCACACCAGTTTCCCTCGGCGAGCCCGCGCGAGCGCGAAGCGCTGCACTCCTGGGACGAGTGGCTCGCGCGCCACCCCGACGCGCCGGCGGCGCCCGAGATCGCCGAGCGCGCGACCGAGCTGCGCGCGAGGCTGGCGCAGGAGCGCGCGCTGCGCGACCTGCGCACCGCGCGCGCGGCCGCCGGGCGCGGCTCCTGGGAGGTCGTCGAGGTGTTCGCCGGCCGCGCCCAGCGACAGGTGCCCGGGGACGCCGAGGCGGCGGAGCTGCTCGCGCGCGCCGAGCTCGGGCTGCGCGAGCGCGACGCGCGCGAGCGGCGCAGCCTCGCGGTCCGCTCACTCGCGCCCGAGTCACTCCGCCCCGCGGAGCGCGACGCGTTCGCGCGACTCGCGCGCACCGCGATCGCCGCGCCGCTCGGCGAGGTCGCGCCCGCGGCGCGCGCGTTCGCCGTGCGCGACGTGCCGCCCGAGATCGAGCCGGAGCTCCGCCTGCTCGCGAGCTTCGAGCCGCTCGCCCGCGGCGACGAGGACGGCGTCGTGACCGCGCTCGAGCGCGTGCCCGATCCCTGGGGCGCGCCCGACACCGCATCGCGTCAGGCCGGCGCGCTGCTCGCCGACCCGAGTCGCAACGCCTGGTCGTACTACCGCGCCGCCGAAGGCGCGGACGACCGGGCGCGGCTCGCGTGGATCGCCATCGGCCGCTTCGCGAACGGCGCGCAGCGCCGCAACCTGTGGCGCCCGGTCGAGTATCTGCTCGATCTCCCCGGGCTCGCGACGACGCTCGTCACCTTCCCGGTGCGCCTCGTGCAGTACCCGGGCGCGCGGGCACACTTCGGCGGCGGCGTGTTGATCGCGGGCGAGCGCTACGTGGCGCGCTACCCGGACGGCGTTCACGCCGACGACGTGCACGGCGAGCTCGAGAGTCTCTACGCCCAGCGCGGCCAGCCGGTCGCGGCGCTTCGCCACGCCGAGGCGCGGCGCGAGCCCGACGCGAAGCAGATCGCCGAGTACCGCGGGCAGGCGGCGGCGGGGCTCCTGGCCGCGGCCGAGAAGCAGACGCGCGTCGACGTGCGCCTCGGGTATCTCGCCGCGGTGGTGCGCGAGTACGGCGACACGCCGTCGGCGGCCGCCGCGCGCAAGGAGTTCGCGACGCAGAAGGCGGCGGCCTCGCCGCAGCGCATCCGACTCACCCGCGAGTTCCTGCTCGAGCACCCGCCGCTCTGGGGCCCCGGGGCGCTCGGCCTGCGCCCGGAGCTGCTCGACGGCAAGCGCGCGAACGGCGAGGTCGCCGAGAGCGGAGTCACGCTGATCGGCAGGAACGCGCTCGAGATCGCGCTCGAGAATCGCGAGCCGGTCGTGAGCCGAGTGCCGCCCGAGGACTTCGCGCGCTTCGTCGCGCGCCTCGAGGAAGTGAGTCACACGAGCCTGGCGCGCGACGAACGCGAGAGGGCCGTGCCGGACGCCGCGCGCGACGCCTTCTTCGCGACCTCGCGGCTGGCGGTCGTCGACGCCGGGGATCCGCGGGCGGCCGCGCGCTCGGACGCGGTCTTCGAGAGCACGCACGAGAAGCACGGCTTCGTGCACTCGCGCGAGAGCATCCTGCCGGTCGACCTGGTGCTGCGCGGCGATCTCGAGACGCTGGGGCTCTCGGCGTTCCCGCGCATCCGCTTGCCCGAGGACGCGCCGGACGCGCTGCTCTACCAGTGAGTCAGGTGTTCGGCGTCTCGCCGTAGGCGCGCGCGAGGAGCTCGAGCGGGTGGAGCACCTCGACCGCGAGGCCCGCGGCCGCGACCCCCGACCCGATCTGCAAGAGACACCCCGGATTGCCGGTGGCCACGGCGTCCGGAGCCGTGTCGCGGATCGCCTGCACCTTGCGCGCGAGCAGGGTTGCGGCCATCTCCGGCTGCGTGAGGTTGTAGATGCCCGCCGCGCCGCAGCAGTCGCGGTGGCCCGGGAGGTCGATCAGGTCGAGATCCGGGATCGCGCGCAGCAGCGCGCGCGGCGCGGCCGAGATGCGCTGTCCGTGGAGCAGGTGACAGGGATCGTCGTAGGCCACGCGCAGCGCCAGCGCGCCCGGCCGCTCGCGCAGGCCGACGTCCGCGAGAAACTCGGTCGCATCGCGCACCTTGCGCGCGAACGAGTCACCCGCATCCTTCATTGCGGCGCCGCAGCCGGCGGAGTTCACGATCACGGCGTCGATCGAATCGAGGCGAAACGCCGCGCGATTGCGCGCGTGCAGCGCCCTCGCCGTCTGCGGATCGCCCGCGTGCGAGTGGAGTGCGCCGCAGCACACCTGACCCGCGGGGACTTCGACCTCGAAGCCGTTGCGCGCCAGCACGGCGACGGTCGCCGCGTTCGCCGCGCCGAAGATCTCGGGCATCACGCAGCCCGCGAAGAACGCGACGCGCCCGCGCCGCTGGCCCCGCGCCGGAACCATGCGCGGCGGGCGGTGCGCGTCGCCGAGCTGAGGCAGCATGCGCTCCATGCGGGCGAGCGGCGGCGCGAGCGCCAGCACGCGCGTGGCGCGCACCGCCCGCTGCAGCCCGCTGCGCTGGTAGGCGCGCAGCACGCGGAATAGCGCGGCCAGGCGGTGCGGCTGCGCGACCACGCCGCGCAGCGCGAGGTGCTCGAGCGCGCGAGTGACTCGCCCGCGCGCGCCGCGCGCGTCGATCTCCGCGCGCATGCCCTCGACCAGGTGGCCGTAGCGAACGCCGGCCGGGCACGCGGACTCACACGCGCGACAGGCCAAGCAGAAGCTCATCTCGTCGACCACGAGCTGGTCGAGCGGGATGCGGTCCTCCGCGACGCCGCGCATCAAGTAGATCCGGCCGCGCGGCGAGCTCGTCTCGCGCCCGGTCTCCTGATACGTGGGACAGTGCGGCAGACACAGCCCGCAGTGAACACAGTCCAGTGTCGCCTCGTAGTCGAGATGAGTCGTCCCGGGCACGCTCAGATTCCCGCCACGAAGCGGCCCGGCGAAAGCACGCGCGCGGGATCGAAGCGCGCCTTCAGGCCGCGCATCAGCGCGAGCGCTGGGGGCGGAGCGCCGAACGCGTCACAGGGCGGGGGCTCCGCGCCGGGCGCGCGCTCGAGCGCGAACGTGGCCCCCGCGCGCTCCGCGAACGCCGCGACCTCGGCGAGAGCCCGCGTCTCGACCCGGCCGAACACGATCCCGGCGCGCGGCAGCGCGAGCTCGGGCGCGCCCTCGCCCGCCGCGACCGCGAGCCCGCGACACAGAACTCCGACGTCGCTGGGTCGCGCGCCGAGCCGGACCCGCGCCGTCCCGCGCGCGGGCGGGCGAGCGAGCGCCTCGCGCAGTCGCGACCAGGCGGCGAGCTCCGCCGCCTCCCCGGGCGCGCGAGCGAGCTGCGCGCCGACTTCCGCGGCGCTACCAGCGAAGCGGCACAGGAGCTCCGCGCCGCGGCCGGCCGCGAGCACCGCGGCGGTCGGCGCTGGACCCGCCGCCGCGGCCCGCGCGAACGCCTCGAACGCCGCCTCGCGCGAGGCGAAGCTCGCGCGAGTCACTGCGACCCTCTCCGGCGCGGCGCGCAGGCGCACGATCGCGCGCGTGATCACTCCGAGCGCGCCGAACGAGCCGCAGTACAGGCGCACCAGGTCGAAGCCGGTCACGTTCTTCACCACGCGGCCGCCGGAGCGAGTCACTTCGCCGTTGGCGAGCGCCACTTCGAGCCCGAGCAGCTCGTTGCGCAGGCGCGCGTCGAGCGAGGTCTCCGGACTCACCGGGTCGGCGGCGATCGCGCCGCCGACCGTCGCATGGGCATGGAGCGGATCGAGCAAGGTCGCCTTGCCGAGCGCCGCCGCGCTGCCCGCCAGGGTCTCGAGCGGCACGCCCGCGTCGAGCTCCGCAACCCCCTCGTCCGGGTCGAGCGCGTGCCCACCGAGCCGGCCCAGCTCGAGCCGGATGCACGCCGCGCTGTCGAGCGGATTTCCGAAGCCGAGCTTCGAGCCCCCGCCCACCGGAACGATCGCGAGCCCCGATTCACTCGCCGCACGCAGGCAGGCCGCGACCTCTGCCGCGCTGGCGGGCCGCACGACCGCCTCGACGCGCGCGCCGCACAATGTCTCCGCGTCCGGCCGCGAGACGTTCGCCGCGCCGACGATCGCCTCGAATCGATCGCCCATCGGCTAGAAGCTCACCCGGGCGTATCCGCGCTGTCGGGGATTGCTCTCCGCGCAGGCGCGCGGCGACGGGATCAGCTTGCCCGGGTTGCAGCGGTCCTCCGGATCGAAGACCTCGTGCACCCAGCGCATCGCGTCGAGGTCCGCTTCCGAGAACAAGAGACACATGTGCTCGCGTTTCTCGAGCCCGATGCCGTGCTCGCCGGACAGCGCGCCGCCGGCCGCGACGCAGATGCGCAGGATCTCCGCGCCGACCTCCTTGATCGTGCGGAGCTGCTCCGGATCGCGGCGGTCGAAGGTGATGTTCGGGTGCAGGTTGCCGTCGCCGGCATGCAGGATGTTCGCGATCACGATGCCACGCGCCAGCGCCGCGCGGTTGATCGCGTCGACGACCTCGGGGAGCTTCGTGCGCGGCACGACCGCGTCGTGCACGTACAGATCGGGCGCCAGCCGCCCCATGGCGCCGAAGGCGCCCTTGCGCCCGCGCCACAGCGCGAGCCGCTCCGCGTCGTCGCGCGCGACTCGCACCTCGAGCGCGCCGCGCGCGCGGCAAAGTGACTCGATCTCGCCGCGCTCGTGCTCGACCGCCGCGCGCTCGCCGTCGACCTCGACCAGCAGCACCGCGCGCGCGTCGGCGGGATAGCCGGCCGCGTACACCGACGCCTCGACCGCAGCGATCGTGCGGTCGTCCATGATCTCTAGGGCCGCGGGCACGATGCCGCGCGCGATGATCGCCGACACCGCCTCGCAGGCGGAGACGAGCGTCGCGAAGCTGGCCAGCAAGGTGCGCACCGACTCGGGCTGCGGCACGAGCCGCACCGTCACCGCGCTGGTGATGCCGAGCGTCCCCTCCGAGCCGACGAAGACGCCGCGCAGATCGAAGCCGTGCGCGTGCCCGTCTCGGCGACCGAGCAGCGCGACCTCCCCGTCCGGGAGCACGACCTCGAGCGCGAGCACGTGCGGGCTCGTGGTGCCGCACTTCAGTGTATGGGGACCACCGCTGTTCTCGGCGACGTTCCCGCCGATCGTGCAGGCCGACTGACTCGAGGGATCCGGCGCGTAGTAGAGGCCGAGCGGGCGTACGGCCGCGGTGAGATGCTCGTTGACCAGCCCGGGCTGCACGGTCGCGGTGCGGTTCGTGGCGTCGATCTCGAGGATCCTGTTCATGCGCGAGCACTCGATCACGACGCCGCCGCCGACCGGCGTCGCGCCGCCCGAGAGTCCGGTGCCCGCGCCGCGCGGCACGAAGGGAACGCCCGCGTCGTTGCACGCGCGCACCACGGCGGAGAGCGCCTCCGTCGTCGTCGGGAACGCGACGCACAGCGGCGCTCCGCGCTCGAGCGTCAGACCGTCCGATTCGTACGCGAACATCTCGGCCGAGCGGTCGAGGACCTCGACGACGTCGCGAATGTCGCGCAGGCGATCGGCGAGGAGCGTGGCTAGGGTGCCCGAGCGACGATCGGATGGGCCGACCGCGCGCTCAGCCAAGACCGAGACGTTCGACTTCTTCCTCGTCCATGCCGAGGAAGTGGCCGATCTCGTGCTTCACCGTGATCTGGATCTGCTCGACCAGCTCGTCGCGAGTCATCGCGATCTTCTCGAGGTTGCGCTTGAAGAGCAGGATGCGATCGGTGTCGGTGCGCTGCAGCGTGCCCAGGGTCGGGCTCGCGCCCGGCTCGGTCGCGGGCACGCCCGAGAACAGACCGAGCACCTGCGGCGACACGAACTCCTGCCGCACCATCTCCTCGCTCGGCAGGTCCTCGACGATCACCGGACAATTTTCGGTGTAGCGCCGGATCGGCTCGGGCAGGCTCGAGAGCGCCTGACTCGCCGCGGACTCGAACTCCGCGTCGTCGATGCGCGTGGGCAGCGGGTACATCTCGGGCGCGAGCCGCGCGGCCTTGGCGAAGGTGCGCTCCGCGTCTTCGAGCGCGCCGGTGTGTTCCATGACGAGCGCCATGTGATACGTGCTGTGCGCGCACTCGGGCTCCAGCGCGAGGCCCCGCTCGAGCGAGCGCCGAGCCTCTTCGAAGTTGCCGAGCTCGAACAGCACCTGGCCCTCGAAGCCGCGGTAGATGCCGACCTCGCCCTGCAGCTTGATCGCGCGGCGCAACAGGAACAGCGCGCCCTCGAGATCGTCGAGATAGAACAGCGCCTTGGCCTTCAGGTAGTAGACCTCGGCCTCGATCGGCTTCTCGAGTGTGTCCTGCAGCAACTCGTCGGCGAGATCGAGCGCGTCCTCGTGCTCCTGGAACTCCTCGATCAGGATCTCGATCCGGTTCAGGTGCGCGGGCTGATACTCGCCGTCGGCCTCGATCGCGCGCTCGAACTCGTCGAGCGCCTCCTCGGCGCGGTTGTTGTCCCACAGGATCTCGCCGCGGCTGTTGTGCGCCTCGGCGCCACTCGGGTTCGCGCGCAAGGCTTCGTCCAGCCACGCGAGAGCTTCGTCCGTCTGGCCGTTGGAGGACGCTTCCATCGCCTGGTCCAGGCAATCCCAATAGCGATCTCGATCGAGCATGTCGTGCCCCCAGGACCGGGCGCGATTCTAGCAAACCGCCGGTTTCGGTTGCTGCGCGGCCCACCGTCGAGCGCCGCCGCTAACACATCGGAAAATAAAAGAAAAACCTAGTTCGGAGCGCCGGGCCGAAAGCCCGGCAGGTGGCACCTACGAGCGCGCCTCCGCGAGCACGAAGATGCGCTGACAGCTCACGCAGATGTGCACTTCACCTGCCGTCACCCGATTGATCACTTCGGGCGGCACGGAGCGGTGACAGCCGGAGCAGGTTGCGCGCTCGATGCGCGCGATGCCGCTGCCGCGCGCCTTCACCGCGCGCTCGTAGAGCTTCTGCGTCGACACACCCAGTACGCCCAGGATCTTCAGGCGATCGTCGATCGCGCCGGCGAGCTGGCGCTCGACCTCGGTGAGGCGGGCGCGCAGCTCGTCCGTCTCCTTCTCGACCTCCTGGGCGACGTGTCGCGCGTTCGCCTCGACCCGGCGGACTTCCTCGCCGAGCCGCTCCGCGCTCTCCATCGCGCTGAGGATCTCGTCCTCGATCTCCGCGATGCGCTTCGCGTGGCCATCGATCTCGTGGAGCAGGGTCGCGTACTCCTTGTTGGTCTTCACGACGGCGGATTGACCCTGGAGCTTGTCGCGCCTCGCCGCGATGTCCTGCGCCTCCGACTCGCGCGTGCGCCGCTGTTTCTCGACCGTGTCGACCTCGGCGCGCAGCTGCGCGGCAGCGTCACTCGCCGCGGCGCTGCGCGCGTCCGCCCTGGCGATCGCCTGCGGGATGGCCGTTCGCGCTCGCTCCAGCTCGAGGATCACGCCCTCGCGCTCCGCGAGGGCGTGCAGGCTCGGCTTCGGCGCATCCATGCCGGGAAAGCTCCCACGCGCGCGCTCTTGGGTCAACCGATTCGACTAGACTCGCCGGGAGATGGCGGTTCCCGCCCAGCCAGCCGTGTTTCCGTTCGCACCCGATCTGTTCGCGGGCAAGACCGCGCTCGTCACTGGAGGCGGCACGGGCCTGGGCCGCGCGATCGCCGAGTGCCTGGCGCGCGCCGGCGCGGACCTGTTGCTCGCCGCCCGCCAGGTCGAGCGGCTGGAGCTCGCCGCGAAGGAGATCCAGGCGGCGACCGGGCGCCGGGTCGAGACGGCGTTCGTGAACATCCGCGACCGCGCCGCGGTGGAAGCGCTCGAAGCGCGGGGCCGCGAGCTGTTCCCGCGCGTCGACGTTCTGGTCAACAACGCCGGCGGGCAGTTCGCGCAGGCCGCGCGCGACTTCAAGCCGAAGGGCTGGAACGCCGTGGTCGATACGAACCTCACCGGCACCTGGAACATGGTGCAGGTCTTCGGAACCCCGATGCTCGAGGGCGAGGGCGGCGTGATCACGAACATCATCGCGGTCGTGGGGCGCGGCTTCCCGGGGCTCGCGCACACCGCCGCGGCGCGCGCGGGCGTGCTCGAGCTGACGCGCACGCTCGCCTACGAGTGGGGACCCAAGGTGAGGCTGAACTGCGTCGCTCCGGGCGCGGTGGAGACACCGGGCTTCCAGGGCGCGTACGACCCGAACATCGCGCAGCTCTTCGAGGGCATTCCCAGCGCGCGCTACGGCACGCTCGAAGAGATCGCGCACGCGGTCGCGTTCATGTCTTCGCCGGCCGCGAGCTATGTGACCGGCGAGGTGCTCTTCGTCGCCGGCGGTCAACAGAGTTACGGACGCAACCAGGCCTTGTTCGACTCACAGCTGGGCCGCAGCAAGTAGAGAGAGCGAGATGTCAGACGATCGCTACGCGCCTCCGACCGCCGCGCTGGGTGACCCGGCGCGCGAGCGAGGCACCGGCCGGATCGACCTGGGCGAGGCCTTCCGCGAGGCCTGGGCCGCGACCTGGGCGAACTTCGGGCTGCTCCTGGGCGCATGGCTCTTGCTCGTCGTCGTCAGCTTGCTCTCGATCCTCACGGTGGTGGGCGCGTTCCTGATCCTCCCCGTGCTCCTCTGGGGAACGTTCCGCTTCGTGCTGAACGTGGTCGACGGAAGCGCGGAGATCGGGGACCTGTTCTCCGGCTTCTCCGACTACGCGCGCGTGCTCGGCACGATGCTCTCGCTGATGCTGCTCATGGTCGTGATCTACTTCGCGGGCCAGGCCATCGCGATCCTCGGACGCGCCTCGGGCTCCGGGCTGATCACGTTCGTCGGGGTGATCTTCAACCTCGCGTGGGGGCTCGGCGTCATCCCGCGGATCGCGTTCGTCGGGTACTACGTCGTCGATCAAGGGCTCGCGCCCGTCGAGGCGCTGAAGACCTCGTGGAACGCCACGTCCGATCAGAAGCTCACGTGTCTCCTGCTCGCGATCCTGTTCAGCGTGATCCCGTTCATCGGGCTTCTGTGTCTCGTGGTCGGAGTGATTCCGGCCTCGATGCTCGTGTATCTGCTTCAGGCGTCGGCGTACCGGCAGCTCGCGGGGCGCTGAATCGCCGCTGCATGAACTGATACTCCTCGACGAAGGCGCGGTCGTCGCGGTTCTCGCGCGCGGCGGTGCGCGCTACGAGCAGCGCCTGATCGGGCGCGCCGTTCAGCGCGGCGCTCCACGCGATCCAGAACCACATCGGCTTGTAGTCGACCTCCTCGCGCCAGATCTCGACGACGCGCGCGAAGCGCGGGACCGTCTGGAAGCGCGCGACGCCCGCGATCCAGCTCGCCGCGTTCATGCGCACGCGGCGGTCGTTCTCGAGCTTGATGTCGCGCAGCTCGACGCGCAGCTTCGGCTCGTCGCCCGCGACCAGCGCGGTCACGAGGCGGAGCTCGCGCAGCTCGTGCGCGAAGCTGCGGTGGTCGAGGCCGAGCGCGCGCGCGTCGTCGCGGGCCTGCGTCGCGCGCAGGCCGAGCGCGGCGACGCGCGCGCGGTCGAGCTCGCGATTCTCCTTCGCGAACAGCGACGCGAGCTCGCTGGCCCAGAACGACGGCGAGATGCGCACGAACGACAGGTCGCGGTCGAGCTGCTCCGGGCCGTCGCCGCGCGCGGTGTGGTCGATCTTCGGGTCTGCCGGCGGCGGCGCGGCCTCGATGCGCGCGAGCACCTGCGCGGGATCCGAGGTCGCCTCGAGCAGCCGCCCGATCACCGCGTAGCGCGACAGCGGGCTGTCGGATGGGTCCAGCTCGCGGAAGGCGAGCTGCTGGATCCACTCGCGCGACGCGCCCGTGAGCGCCGCCCGCGCCGGCGCGTTCGCGAGCTCGCCGTCGCGCGTCGCGAACAGCAGCGCGATGCTCGACGAGACGTACCAGCGCAGCCGATCGCGCATCGGCTCCGTCTGCAGCCGCCACGCCTCCATGTCGACGTGCTTCGCGCGCAGTGACTCGGCGAGCGTTGCGAGCTGCTGGTTCACCGACGGAGTCACGTCGTTCGCGAGGATGTCGAGCGCGAGCGCGAGATCGCAGCGCTCCACCATCACGGAATCGGCGAGCGAGAGCTTCGCGTCGTCGACGCGCGCGCCCGTCTCCTGCTCGAGCGCGGGGATGTCGTGCTCGCGCAGCTCGCGCGCCAGCGCGCTCGCCTGTTGCGTCTTGCCGGCGCTCGCGAGCGCGACGACCCGGTCGATGCCCATCGAGACGCGGGTCTCGCCCGCATCGCTGCGCGCGATCGCCTCGACCAGGGAGTCCGCCGCGAGGTCGTACTGGCCGGTGTAGTGATAGAGACCTGCGAGCTCGGTGTAGTTCGCGGGATCGGAATCGCCGCTCGCGATCAGCGCGCGCATCTTCACGATCGCGCGCTGGTAGGTCTGGAAGTGCCAGTCGCGCTGCACGTCGATCATCGTGCGCGCGTAGTCGGGGTCGGCGAAGATGCGCCACGACAGATACCAGCTCGAGCGCGTGTTCTCGCCCGAGAAGCGCAGCAGTATCTCGAGCTTCGTGCGGTCGAAGAGCTCCCCCGAGCCGAAGCTCTTGTACGTGACCTCGAGGCTCTCGGGCAGCGTCGCGCCCGGAAACGCCAGCGGTTGGCCCGTCTGCAGGATGTAAGTCAGCCAGCTCCCATCGTCGCGCCGCTCCGCCCAGGCGAGCGCGGCGTGCGCGGGCAGGCCGATCATCTGCGCGTTGCGGCCCTGGCGGGTCGCGATCACCTGGTCGAGCTCGGACAGGTCGTCGCAGTCGCCGCGCATCATGCCGCCGGCCGTCGTCGCCAGCGTCTGGGCCGCGGTCTGGTGGATGTCGCCGCTCACGCTGCGCGTGCCGAGCAGCGCCGGGTTGCGCGGGTCGGGGCTGTCGTACGCGTACACCAGGAGATACTCGCCGATCAGGTCCAGGTGCGCGGCGTCCGGAAGGGCGCTCGCCGCCTCGGCGTAGAACCTCTCGGCGTCCGCGGGCGCGCCGCTCTTCGCCGGCCGAACGACACCAAACTCTGTCATCAGCGCGAGCACGTCGCCGTTGGGCGCGGTGACCACGAGATGCGGCGGCAGGGCTTCCGGCAGCGCCGCCCACTCGACGCCCTCGCCCTGGGTCGGGAACGCGACGCGCCAGGCCTTTTCGTCGACCCGCAGCCCGTTCGTCCGGTCCCAGCTCGCGAGCCGTTCGGGACCCGCGAACAGCTCCGCCGACTCCCAGTCCGCGGCGTCGCGCAGCGGATCGCGAGCGCGGGGCAGATGCACGACGAGGCGCGTCGTCTTGCCGTTGGTGTAGTACGCCGGCGGAGCCGCGAGCCGCGAGTAGCCGACACGCTCCGGTGTCGCCAAGGTCCAGACGCGGGCGCCGTAGGCGTCCTCGACCAGCTCGAAGCGCGAGCCGGCGCCCGAGTATCTCGCGATCGGCCGCAGCTTCTCCGCGTCGACCACCGCGCGGCGCAGCTCGTCGCAGGTCGCGGCCGGCGCGCCCAGCGCCACCAGCCAGCCGGAGCGGACCAGCCGGCGCGCGAAGCTCGGCGCCACGTAGTCGAAGTTCGTCTGCGCGTCCTCGAGCGGGATCTGCGCCAGGATGCTCGCCACCGCCGGCCGGCTCTCGGGCGAGAGCTTGGAGCTCGGCAGCGCGGCGCTGAGCAGCGCGACCGCGCGCTCGACCCGTTCGCGCGCCCGGGCGTGCGCCGCGTGCGCCTCGTTCGCGAGGTCGGCGCGCGCCGTCTCGCGCAGCACGCCCTCTCGAATGACATAGAGGTGGGGCCCCACCAGGTAGCCGCCCGACAGCTCCTCGTCGTAGAAGACCAGGTCGTTCGCGGAAAGGCCCGCCGCGCGCGCGTGCTCGAGCATCGCCGGGAGATCGCGCAGCGGCGCCGCGTTCGACTCGGCCAGGAGGCCCCAGCTCGCGCGCAGCGGGCCGAGCTCCGTCTGGAGCTCGAGCCAGTCGCGCTCCCGGGCGCGCAGGACCGCGTACTCGCGCCCTGAGCTCGCGCGCCAGAAGAGGCGCCCGTCGCGCCGCAGGAGATCGCTGCGCGAGGGCAGCTCGCCGAGCAGCTCCGCGCCTTCGAGGACGCGCGGCGGCGCCGGCTCGCTCGACGCGGTCTCGCTCGCCGGCGAACCCGGCTGCGGCGGCGCATGTGCAAGCGGATTTGCACACCCGAGCAAGACTGCGGCGAGGAGAAGCGCGGCGCGACGCATCGCGCCGGGTACCTTACTCGCTCCGCCTGAAGTAAGCTCCGCTGCGTCCGTGACCGCCCCCGCGAGGAGACAATGCAGGTTTCCGGCCTCTCGCTGTATCACTTCGAAGGCTGCCCTTACTGCGATCGCGTGCACTCGGCGCTGGCGCGCCTGCGGCTCGAGCTCGAGCTGCGAGACATAGAGCGCGTGGCGAAATACCGCGAGGAGCTCGTCGCCGCCACCGGCAAGCAGATGGTTCCGTGCCTGCGCATCGAGCGTCAGGGCAAAGCGCGTTGGCTGCACGAGTCAGCGGACATCGTGCGCTACCTCGAGACGGAGGTGGCGGGGAAGGGCTGACCGGCCCACCCCGTCGGCGCGTGCTCGATTCCCCCGCGCGCAGCCAGTTCTGCCGCCTCGCGGCGCTGCCCGATGCGCAGATCGACCTCGCGGAGGCCGCGCTCTGGATCGCCGCGGAGGAATACCCCGACCTCGACGTGCCGCTGTCTCTCGCTCGGCTCGCGGACCTCTCGCGCAGCGCGGACGAGCGCATGCGCGGCGCGCGCAGCTTGCACGAGCGCGTCGCGCGACTGAACGACTTCCTCTACCGGGAGTCTGGCTTCACCGGGAACCGCGAGGACTACTACGACGCGCGCAACAGCTTCCTGAACGACGTGCTCGAGCGGCGCACCGGAATCCCGATCACCCTCGCGATCGTGTACGTGTCGATCGCGGAGCGACTCGGCCTGCGCGCGCGCGGCGTCGGCTTCCCGGGTCACTTCCTGGTGCGCGTCGACGGCCCGGAGGCGATCCTGATCGACCCGTTCGCGGGCGCGGTCGTGACTCGGGCCGAGTGCGAGGCGCGGCTGCGCGCGGCGACGGGCGCGGAAGTGCCGTTCGACCCCGGGCTGCTCGATCCGACCCCCGCGCGCCAGATCCTGGCGCGCGTGCTGCGCAACCTGAAGCAGATCTGGCTGGCGCGCGAGGATTGGCAGCGCGCGCTGGCGTGCGCGGAGCGGATACTCCTCCTGGCGCCGGACGCCCCGCTCGAGCTGCGCGACCGCGGCCTCTTGTTCGCGCGGCTGGAGTGTTTCGCGGCGGCCGAGGCGGACCTGAGGAGGTTTCTCGCGCTCGCGCCCGAGGACGCCGGCGCCGACGCGGTGCGCGCGCAGCTCGTCGACCTCGCGCGCAGCGCGCCCCGCCTGCACTGATTCGCCGCTGGGAGTCAGTCGTCGCGGCCGCGGAAGCGCTCGAGCTTCCGGCGCTCGCGCTTCGTGGGCCGGCCCGCGCCCGGCTCGCGGCGCGGCATGCGCGTGGGCCGCGGCGGGGGCGGCGGCGAGTGATCGACGAACAGCTTGGCCGCCAAGCTCGCCGAGAGCCGTTTCTCCGCCAGCGCGGCGACCTCGAGCAGGCGCAGCCCGCGCTCCGTCTGCGCGCGCACGCGGTCGCCGACGCAGAGCGCGTGGTGGGGCTTCACGGCGTCTTCGTTCACGCGCACCTTTCCGCCTACACACGCCTGTGTCGCCTGCGTGCGCGACGGGTAGACGCGCGCGGCACACAGCCAGCGGTCGACGCGCACGCTCGCCATGTCGGGCGGAGCCCTACCCGCGCGGGTTCCCGGAGAGGTCCAGCTCGAAGCGCTCGAACAGGCCGCGCGCGCAGACCGCGAAGCTCGGCTCGAGCAGGAAGACCTCGATGCCCGGCCGCTCCACGAACAGCTTCGCGTTGGGCAGCTTCGCCAGGTAGAGCGCGAGCAGCTCGTCGCGCTCGGAGCCCGGGTCCACGCGGCGCAGCCGGCCCTGCACGGTGACGCGCGCGAACTGACTCATGTTCGCCAGGCCGACGCCGCGGGTGTCGATCTGCGCGCACACCCCGTTGCCGTTCTGGAGGTGGCGGCCCTTCATCGTTCCGGGGCTCGTGGCGAAGATCATGCCCAGCTGGGGCGTCTCCGCGAAGAACATCACGGCGCTGTACGGAGCCGCGCCCGAGCCCTCACCGGCGAAGGCAAAGACGGCGAAGCTCTCGCCCGCGCAGACCCCCAGAATCGCCGCGATCTCTTCTTCCCGCGTCACGTGCCCCCCTGTATCACGAGGCGGGCGAGCTTGTAAAACTGCTGCGACTCCGCGGAGTTGGCGCGCGTGGCGCCGCCCGCTCAGGCTCGGCTGGCCGATCCCCGAAGAAGACCGGTGCGCTTGCCTCCGTCGGATCCGGGGGCTAATAGGGGCGACTCCGCAGTCGGGAGAAACGTTGCCGAAATCGCTGGTCATCACCGAGAAGCCGAGCGTC
>DATFUE010000210.1:0-9379 GCA_035261165.1 Myxococcota bacterium | reverse complement strand
CGACCCTGCTCGTGTTTCGGGGCGGACGCGAAGTCGACCGCATCGTGGGCGTGCAGCCGAAGGCGGAGATCCGGCGCCGACTCGAGCGGGCGATCGCGGCGTGATCCGCCAGAGCGACATCGAGGCGCTCGAGAGGCTCGATTCCCGGGGCGCGCTCGTGCTCAGCGCCTATCTCGACCTCGACCCAGCGCGGCACGCGCGGCGCACGTACCGCATCGCGTTCGAGGATCTGACTCGCGAGCTGCGCGAGAAGCTCGCCAAGCCCGGGCGCGCCGCGCTGGAGCGCGAAGCGGAGCGAGTCACTCAGTGGCTCGAGACGCAGAAGCCGCAGGGCAAGGGACTGGCGCTCTTCGCCAGCGCGCCGCGCCAGCTATGGCAGGCGCACTGGCTGGCCGTGCGCGTCCCCGATCACGCCGCGTTCGAGCCCCTGCCCGACCTCGCGCCGCTGCTCGACGCTCTGGATGAGTACGAACGCTATGCGGTGGCGCTCGCCGACAGAGAGCACGCGCGGCTCTTCACGGTGTTCATGGGCGAGATCGAGGAGGGCGACGAGCTCGAGGATTCGCTCGTGCGCCGCGACGACGCGCACGTCCTGCACTTGCAGCGCGTCGCGCGGCGGCTGGCGGAGCTGTCGCGCCGGAGACACTTCGACCGGCTGATCCTCGCCGGTCCGGAGGAAGCGGCCCACGAGTTGCGGCGTCGCCTTCCGCGCGCGCTCGCCTCCCGCCTGGTCGCGGTGATTCCGCTCGCGATGGACGCGAGCGCGAAGGAAATTCTCGAGAAGACACTCGCGGTCGAGCGCCTGGCGGAGCGCGACTTCGAGCAGCGCCTCCTGGACGAGCTGATCGAGCAGTCCGGACCCGCGGGCCGCGCGATCCACGGCATTTCGCCGACGCTCGCGGCCCTCTGGGCCCGCGAGGTGCACACGCTGGTTGCCGCGGAGCGCACCCACGTCGAGGGCAGTGAATGCCCGAGCTGTGGCCGGCTGGAGAAGGGTGCCGTCGAGCGCTGCCCCGCGTGCGGCGAAAAGATGGAGCCGATGCACGACCTGTTTCACCGCGCGCTGACCGAGGCGCTCCGGCAGTCGGCCAAGGTCGATGTCGTGCACGGCGAGGCCGCGCGGCGCCTCATCGAGGTGGGTCAGGGTCTGGGCGCACTGCTGCGCTTCCGTGTCCCCGTCGATCTGGACTCGGGTCGCTAGGTCAAAGCGTCCGCGCTCTCTTCCTAGGGTTCGCGCGTGATCGGGGGACCCGTGCGGGGTGGTGAGCGCTTCCGGCGCTTCCGCGGGTTCGATTCGCCCGAGCTCGAAATGTCGACTGCGCCAGCGCGCTGCAGGATGTCCCTTGCGAGCGTCCGTTCCTCCGAGTCCTCGGTGTGCACCGAGATCAGGATGTTGCCGCTGAGGATCTTGCCCTCGTAGCGCTTCGCCTCGAGCTCGGGGATGCCCAGGCCGATCAGCGCGCCAGTGAGTCCGCCGGCCGTCGCGCCGAGTGCGGCGCCGCCGAGCGCGGCCATGATCGGACCCGCGGCGATGAACGGCCCGATCCCGGGAATCGCGAGCGAGCCCGCGCCGACCAGCCAACCGAGCGTGCCGCCGAGCAGCCCCCCCAGGCCAGCGCCCGTCGCGGCTCCTTCGGGAGCCTTGGTGTTCTGCTCGTGCGCGAAGTCGCGCGTGCCGTGCTTGTCGGGAAAGAGCGCCGAGATGTCGTCGCTCGAGAACCCGGCGTCGCGCAGCTCCGTGACGATGCGGCCGGCCTGCGCTTCACTCGTTGCGATGCAAAAAATGGCTGTCGCCATGGTGTGTGTGTCCTCCTACTGGGGTTTGGCGTCGAGCTCGAGCTGATCGTCGACGCGCTTCACGCCCTCGGTGCGCTTCGCTGCCATTGCTACCGCTGACTTCTCTGCGGTGTTCTGCACCTGGCCGCGCAAGGTCACCACGCCCTCACGTGTGATGATCTTCACGTTCTGCGCGTCGATCGACAGGGCGCGGTTGTGAGTGAGCGTCTGGCGCAGCAATTGTGTGATGCGCACGTCCTCGGGGCTCGTGCCCTGATCCATCGGGGTCAGCGGCCCTTCTTGCGCCACGTCGCTGGCTCTCACGGCGATGAGTTTCGGCGGTTGGAGCTGCTCGGCCTGCGCTTGCAGCGCGAGCGCGACGAGCGGACTCGCCAGCAGGCTCGAGAGTCGGGTGAATCGAAACGAAAACGGCATGCGTTTTCCTCCTGGGCGCCGACGGCTGCGAGCCGCGTGCCAAGCGGGAGGAGCGCGCTGTGCCCATGCGGCGCGCCCGCGGGGGCGCGGATCTACAAAACTCGGAGCTCGCTCGGGTCGTTCGCCGGAAGTGAGCAGGAACGGCCGCGGCAGATGTACGCCGTCGGCGCGCCGCCGCGCAGCTCGCGGCCCTCGAGCCACTCGGCTGCAAGCCATTCGGGTGGCGCCGCGGGATCGACGACGACCACCGCGTCCTCGGGCCCGAGCAAGCTGCGCGCGCGCGCGGCGAGCGCGTGCGTGCGCGCGTCGCTCTGCGGGCCGAGGATGATCGCCACGCCGAGCTGTGACTCGCGCAGCGCCGCGGCGCGGGTGAGCGTCGGAAGATAGAGCGGGGCGCGGCTGGCGACCGGGCCCTGGCGCTCGATCACCGCCTCGACGACCTCCGCCAGATCGGCGCGGCCCGTCAGCTCCGCGATGCGCAGGAGCGCGAGCACCGCGAGCCCGGACGCGGCGGGAGTCGCGCCGTCCGAGTCACTCGCGGGGCGCAGCACCAGGCTCGGATCCCCGCCCGGGGTGAAGAACAGCTCGCGCGCGCTCGGGTCGAAGAAGCGCGCGCGCAGCTCTTCGGCCACGACCAGCGCGGCCTCGAGATAGCGATCGCCCGCGCCGGCGCGGTGCAAGTCGAGCAGCGCCCCGAGCAGCGCCGCGTAGTCGTCGAGGAACGCGGGGATCTTCGCTTCGCCCGCCTCGTAGATGCGCAGCAGGTTCCGTCCGCCGTCCGACAGCTTCGCCAGCGCGAAGTCCGCGGCGCGGGCGCCCGCCGCCACCCATTCGGCGCGCCCGAAGCTCGAGCCGGCGAGCGCCAGTCCGGAGATCGCATAGCCGATCCACGAGCAGACGTTCTTCTTGTCCGTGTAAGGCGCCGCGCGATTGATTCGCGCGGCCATCAGACGTGTGCGCGCTGCGGCAAACCTCGGCCGATCGCCCGCGAGCCCGTGGGCGAGCACGCTCTTCCCCGAGTGTTCGAAGTTGCCGGCTGACTCGACGCCGTAGGCCGCGCAGAACTCGTCGCCCAGCTCCGGCCCGAGCACGGCGCGAATCTCGTCGGGGCTCCACACGAAGAAGCGCCCCTCCTCGCCCTCGCTGTCCGCGTCCTGACTCGCGTAGAAGCCACCCGCGGGGTCGCGCATCTCGCGCTCGAGCCAGGCGATCGTCTCCTCGACCGGCCAGCGCAGCTTCTCGCCGCCCGTCTGCCGGAACGCCTCGGCATACACGCGCAGGAGCTGCCCGTTGTCGTAGAGCATCTTCTCGAAGTGCGGCACGAGCCAGAATTCGTCGGTCGAGTAGCGGTGGAAGCCGCCGCCGAGCTGATCGAAGATCCCCCCGCGCGCCATCTTCTCGAGCGTGAAGATCAGGTGGTCGAGCGCGCCGCCGCGCGCGATGCCGAGCTGTGCCGCGGCCAGCACGGCCTCGAGGTTCGTCGCGGTCGGGAACTTCGGCGCGGCGCCGAAGCCCCCGTGGCGGGGGTCCGCGCGCGCCATCATCTGGCGCACGAACAGCGAGAGTGACTCCCTGCCCAGCGCGTCCGGGTGAGTCACCTCGGGGCGCGCGCCGAGCGACGCGAGCACCTCCGCCGCGGCCTTGTCCACCTCTTGGCGCTGCTCGCGCCAGGCGCGCGCGACCGCGAGCACGACCTCCGGGAAGCTCGGCCGATTGTGTATGCGCGTCGGCGGGAAGTACGTGCCGCCCATGAACGGCCGCCCGTCGGGGGTGCAGAACATGTTGAGCGGCCAGCCGCCCGAGCCGGTCATGCGCTGCACCGCTTCCATGTAGATCTGGTCGACGTCGGGGCGCTCCTCGCGATCGACCTTGATCGCGACGATCGACTCGTTCATGAGCCGTGCGATGTTCGCGTTCTCGAACGACTCGCGTTCCATCACGTGACACCAGTGACACGACGAGTAGCCGATCGAGACCAGCACCGGCTTGTCCTCGCGGCGCGCGCGCTCCCACGCCTCGTCGCCCCACGGGAACCAGTCGACGGGGTTGTGCGCGTGCTGCCGCAGGTACGCGCTCGTCTCGTTCGCGAGCCGGTTACTCATACGGACGTTCGCATGGGCACCCTACCCATGCTCAGACGAACTCGGGAGGTCGGGCGGACTTGATCCACTCCCCGTAGCCGCGGTAGGTCACTCGCTCCTGGCGGGCGCGCACGCGCTTCAAGAGCGCCTCGCGCTGCTCGCGCGTGAGCGGCGCCTGCGCGCGCACGTCGCTCGCGATCTTCAGGTACTCGTCGCGCACGTGGTGCCCGACCGAGCGAGCGTGCTTGCGTGAGTCGACGATGTTGCCCTTTCCGGTGACCACGTTGCCCGCCGAGAACAGAGTCGGGAAGTCGGGCAGCCGGCCGAGGTTCCAGTCGCTGTACGCGTACAGCTCGCCTTTCTGCGGCACCCCTTCGAGCGGCTCGGGAATGCTGCCGATCGAGCTGATCACCTGCGAGCCCCGGACCTCTTCGCTCTCGGCGGTCGCGACCAGCTTCCCGCCCTCCATTTTCGTGACCGCGAAGCGCATCCCGACCACGCGCTCGTTCTCGATCACGAGCGCGAGCGGCGCGCGCAGCGGGCGCACGTGGAAGAGGTATTTCGACACCGCCTTCTCGAGCATGTGCGCGCGCGTCTTCTCGATCTTCGCCCGCACCTTCTCGTTCGCCTCGTCGGGCATGGAGACCAGCGGCATGTCCTCGACCCGCCGGCGGTAGAACAAGGTCGCGCCCTTGAAGCCGAGCCCCTCCCAAGTGAGCCCGTGCGCCGCGAGCGCCTTCGGAATGCCCTGCACCTCGAGCTCCTCTAGATCCTCGCCGGCGCCCTTGGCGCGCAGCGCGCCGGAGGCGAGCTCGAGATTGATCGCCTTCACGACGTCGATCGACGCGAGTCCGCCGCCGACCACGATCGTGTCGTCGAGCGCCTCGAAGACCGGCCCGCGATACGCCGCCTCGTGTCGGTGGTTGAACCACTGAATGAACGGGTTCTGGTACACGAGACCGCAGCCCACGTACTTTTCCGCATCGGGGAGCGAGAGCGGCCGATCGCGCCACGCGCCGTTCGCCAACACCACGGAGTGGAAGCCCCAGACCTCGCAGAGCTCGCGGAGCGAGACGTCGCGACCGACTTTGGTGTTGGGCACGAAGTGCACGTGCTCCTGGCCGAGCTTGGTGTCGATCGTCTCGTACTCCTTGGCGCGCAGGCCGACGTGCCAGCGCGGCAGCCCGTCCTCGACCTTCCCGTACGGTCGCGAGTTCTGCTCGAAGACCACCGTGAGGATGCCCTGCTTGGCGAAGATGTCGGCGGCTTCTGCTCCCGCAGTGGCGCCGCCGATGACCGCGATCGCGAACGACTCATCCGACATTGCCGCGATTCTATCGAACCCGGGGAGTGCGCCGCTTTGACAGCGGGAACGGCGCTGATACGTTCACGCGCCCGTGAAAGGCGCTTCGCGCTCTTCTCCTCGAGTGGCCGCCGTGTTCTTCGACTTCGGCGGGACGCTCTTCAGCTATCGCCGCGTGGGTGGGGGCACCGGACGACTCATCGCCGACGCGGTGGCACGCCTCGGTGTCGCTCCCGATCCCGCGAAGATCGGCCCGGCCTACCGCGACGCGACGCGCGACGCCTATCAGGCGCTGCGCGAGGCGCCGTACTACCTGCACCGAGATCTGTTCGCGGACACCTGGCGGCGCTTCGCGCTCGGGCTCGGCGTCGAGCCGGCCGCCGACTGGACCGACTGGCTGATCGACACGCAGCGCGCGCTGGTCACCGAGTCGTTCGAGCTGCGCGAGGACTGCACAGCGACGCTCGGCAAGCTGCGCGCCTCGGGCCTGCACGTCTCGGTCGTGTCCAACATCGACGACGACTACCTCGAGCCGATGATCGCGCGCGCCGGGCTCAGCGATCTGCTCGACGACTGGACCAGCTCCGAGGAAGCCGGATCGTGCAAACCGCACGAGACGATCTACCACTTCGCCTGCGCCAAGGCGGCCTGCGCGCCGCAGCAGGTGCTGTTCGTCGGCGACTCACCCGAGCAGGACATCGCGGGCGCACGCGCGGTGGGAATGACCACCGCGCTGTTGCGCGAGCCGAGCTCGCCGCCGCCCGGGAGCGGCGTCGGACCCGCCGGCGAGCCTCACCACGAGATCGCCACACTCGGCGAAGTGCTCCCCCTGGCGCTCGAGTGACGCAAGTTTTTCCGCGTTCCGCTCGACCTGTAGGTGCAGTGGAGATAACATGCGCGCCGACTCGCGCCTGACCGCGCGACCGCCGCAGCTCTTTCACGGGAGTGATCGATCGATGCGTGCCTGGACCGTCCGCGAAGCCGCCGAGCTCTACGGGATCCCGTACTGGGGCGGCGACTACTTCTCCGTCAGTGCCGAAGGCGACATGCTGGTGCATCCGAATGGACCGGGAACATCGACGGTGAATCTGCGCGCCGTCGTCGAGGAATTGCGCGGGCGCGGTCTGCGCACTCCGCTCGTGATTCGCTTCTCGGACATCCTGAACAGCCGCGTGCGGCACATCTCGGACGCGTTCGCGCGTGCGATTCGCGACTACGAGTACAAGGGCCGCTACCGCGGCGTGTACCCGATCAAGGTGAACCAGCAGCGGCAGGTGGTGGAGGAGCTGATCAACTACGGGCGGCCCTATCAGTTGGGGCTCGAGGTCGGCTCGAAGCCGGAGCTGCTCGTCGGGCTCGCGCTGTTGAACACGCCGGAAGCGCTGATCATCTGCAACGGGTACAAAGATCGCGCCTACATGGAGCTGGCGTTGCTGGCGCAGCGCCTCGGCCGCTACGTGGTGATCGTCATCGACCGGCCGAACGAGCTCGAGACGCTGATCAAGGCGAGCCGCGAGCTCGGCATCCGCCCGCACATCGGCGTGCGGGCGCGCCTCGCCTCGCGCGGCGCCGGCAAGTGGGCCGAGTCCTCCGGCGACCGCTCGAAGTTCGGTCTGTCGGCCGAGGAGCTGGTCTCGGTCGTGAATCGGCTGCGCGCCGACGACATGCTCGACTGCCTCGAGATGCTCCACTTCCACAACGGCTCGCAGATCACCGCGATCCGCGCGCACAAGGACGCGTTCCGCGAGGCGAGCCACATCTACACGGAGCTCCACGCGCTGGGCGCGCCGATGCGGCTGATGGACGTAGGCGGCGGGCTGGGCATCGACTACGACGGCTCGCAGACGAACTTCCACTCCTCGATGAACTACACCACGCAGGAGTACGCCTACGACGTGGTGTCCGCGGTGCGCGACATCTGCGACGAGAAGGGCGTGCCGCACCCCGACATCGTCACCGAGGCGGGACGCGCGCTGGTGTCACACGCGTCGGTGTTGATCTTCGACGTGCTGAACGTCGACGGCGTGCGCGGCACGACCCAGCCCGCGGCGCCCGGACCCGACGACCCGAAGGTCATCCAGCAGCTCCACGAGGTGCTCTCCTCGATCTCCACCCGCAACGTGCTCGAGTCCTACAACGACGCGCTTCAGCTCAAGGAAGAGGCGACCACGGCGTTCTCGCTGGGCTATCTCGACCTGCAGACGCGCGCGCGCATGGAGGAGCTGTTCTGGGCCTGCTGCGAGAAGATCATGCGCATCGTGCGCGACCTGGAGTACGTCCCCGAGGATCTGCAGCGCCTGGAGCGGCAGCTCGCCGACACGTACTACGGGAACTTCTCGGTGTTCCAGTCGCTGCCCGACTCGTGGGCGATGAAGCAGCTCTTCCCGGTGGCGCCGATCCACCGCCTGGACGAGTCACCGTCGCGCCGCGGCACGTTCGCCGACCTGACCTGTGACTCGGACGGAAAAGTGGCGCAGTTCATCGACCTGCGCGACGTGAAGAGCGTGCTCGAGCTGCACGCGCCGAACGGCCGCCCGTACTACATCGGCGTGTTCCTCGTCGGCGCATACCAAGAGACGCTGGGCGAGATGCACAACCTGTTCGGCGACACCGACGCGGTTCACGTGAAGATCTACGAGGACGGCGGCTACACGGTCGAGCAGGTGGTCGAAGGCGATTCGGTCGAGCAGGTCGTGCAGTATCTGGGCTACGACCGCCGCCAGCTCTCCGAAGCCGTGCGCCTGGGGGCCGAAACGGCGATGCGCGAAGGGCGACTCACGATCGAGGAATCGGCCCTCTTGCGCCGCCGCTTCGAGCAGGGCATCAGCGGCTACACGTACCTCGAGCAGGAAGGCTAGCCGGTGGACATCCACGGCGCGGGCGCGGTCGTCACCGGCGGCGCGTCCGGCCTGGGCGGCGCGACCGCGCGCGAGTTGCTCGCCGCCGGCGCGCGCGTCGCGATCCTGGATCTGCCGCGCTCGAACGGCGAAGAGACCGCGCGCGTCCTCGGCCGCGGCTCGATCTTCTGCGCCTGCGACGTCACCAAGGGCGATCAGGTCGAGGCCGCGATCGACCGCGCCGTGAAGGAGTTCGGCGGCATCCGCATCGCGGTGAGCTGCGCGGGCATCGGCTGGGCGCAGCGCACAGTGACCAAGGACGGCCCGCACGGGCTCGAGGCGTTCCAGAAGGTCATCGACGTGAACGTGATCGGCACGTTCAACGCGATCCGCTTTGCGGCCGATCGCATGAGCAAGAACCCGCCCGACGCCGACGGCGAGCGCGGCGTCATCGTCAACACCGCCTCCGTCGCCGCCTACGACGGCCAGATCGGCCAGGTCGCCTACGCTGCGTCGAAGGGCGCGATCGTCGCCATGACCCTCCCGGTCGCGCGCGACCTCGCGTCGCTCGGCATCCGCGTCGTCACCATCGCGCCGGGCCTTTTCGACACACCGCTCCTCGCCGGCCTGCCCGAGCCCGCGCGCCAGGCGCTCGCCGCGAACATCCCCTTCCCGAAGCGCCTCGGCCGCCCGATCGAGTACGCCCACCTCGCTCGCTCGATCGTCGAGAACGGCATGCTGAACGGCGAAGTGATTCGCCTCGACGGCGCGATCCGGATGCCGCCGAAGGGCTAAGGCATCGCCTGTGGAACTGCGCTTCCCTAGGGATACTCGACGAACTCGGGCTGTGGCCGCGGCTGCGATGCGTGGTGCGCCTGCGTCAAAGTCCCAGGATCATCGGTCAGATAGAACGCAACACCCGTCGTCGCGAGGAAGGAAAACGCCTC
>DATFUE010000209.1:0-2515 GCA_035261165.1 Myxococcota bacterium | reverse complement strand
CGGCGATTCACGAAGTGAGTCCGCGCGCGGTGCTGCTCTCGGTGAACGGCTTCGGCTCGAGCTCCATATGGAGCGACCGCCGCGCCTATGCGCCGATCGTCCACGCCATCACGGGTCTCTTGCGCGACCGCGGACAGACCTCGCAGGTTCCGGCGCAGCCGCGCATCGCCTACTCCGACGTGCTCACCGCCCTGCACGGCGCGGTGGCGCTGCTCGCCGGCCTGCGCATGGCCGAGGCGACCGGGCGCGGGCAGCACATCGAGGTGCCGATGTTCGACGCCACGCTCGCGAGTCACAGCGAGGCCGGGAACGTGCTGATCGAGCCACCGGACGACCGCGTCATGAACCCCATCTTCGACGCGGGCGCAAACGGCTGGATCGCGGTGGGCGGCGCGGCGCAACACGTCTGGGTATCACTCGCCGGCGCGTTCCCGGAGGAGCTGCTCGATCCCGCGGCGAAGGGCGCCGCGCTCGAGGTCAAGGCGGCCGCGCGACACCAAACGGTGGCGCGGTTTCTCGCGGCGCAGCCGTCGCTCGACGCCGCGCTCGCGGCGCTGGCGCGCGCGAAGCTCGCGGCCGCGCCAGTGATCACCCCCAAGGAGGCGCTGCTCGGACCGCTCGCCCGCGAGCGCGATCTCCTGACCCAGGTGGACGATCACGAAGGCGGCACTCGCCCGGTGGTGCGCCCGCCCGCGCGCTTCTCCGCGACGAAGAACCAGGTGCGCGGTCCCGCGCCTCGCACCGGTGAACACGGCGCGGAGCTGTTGCGCGAGCTGCTCGGCTTCGATGACGCGCGCATCCGCGCGCTCCGCGAGAGCGGGGCACTCCTGTTTCCCGAAGGCGCGCGCCCGAGTCCGTGATACCCTCCGCGCGCCGGGTCGTCCGGCGAGAGGTGAGGGGACTCATGTTGAACCGACGCTCGCTCGCAACTGCCGTGGTCATCGCGCTGATCGCGGGCTGCCAACCCCCGAAGCCGCCGGAACCGAAGCTCGAGACGGACGAGGCCAAGGCGGTCTACGCGCTGGGCCTCTTGATCGCCGAGCGCATCGATCAGTTCGGACTCACTGAGCCCGAGCTCGCGATCTTCGAGAGCGGCCTGCGCGACGGCGTGCTGAAGCGCGACAAGAAGGTCGATCCGAAGGACCTCGCCAAGCAGCTGCAGGACTTCGCGAAGTCGCGACAAGCCAAGGTCTCGGAGCAGGAGAAGGCCGCTTCGGCGAAGTATCTCGAGCAGATGGCCGCGGAGCCGGGCGCGACCAAGAGCGCGAGCGGCTACGTCGTGAAGACGATCACCGAAGGGACGGGGGCGAGCCCGACCCCGGCCGATACGGTCAAGGTGAACTATCACGGCACCTTGCGCGACGGCACGGTCTTCGACAGCTCGGTCGAGCGCAAGGAGCCGGCCGAGTTCCCGCTGGGTCACGTGATCCCGTGCTGGACGCAGGCGCTGCAGACGATGAAGGTCGGCGGCAAGTACAAGCTCACCTGCCCGGCGGAGATCGCCTACGGCGACCGCGGCTCGCCTCCGGCCATCAAGCCGGGAGCGGCGCTGACGTTCGAAGTCGAGCTGCTCTCCGTGACTCCGCCCGAGCCCGAGCCGGCGCCGGCCCCGCAGGCGGCACCTCCGGCCGCGGCGCCCAAGAAGAAGGGGAAGTGACTCGGCCGGAGCCGCGCGCAGCGACCTCGCCGTCCTAGCCGCGCTCGCCGCGCTGCGCCTCGCGCTCCACCTCGCGACCGCGCGGGGCTACGGGATCTTCGGCGACGAGCTCTACTATCTCGCCTGCGCGAGTCACCCCGCGTTCGGCTACGTCGACCATCCGCCGCTCTCGATCTGGCTCCTCGAGGGCTGGCGGGCGCTGTTCGGCGACTCGCTCTTCGCGCTGCGCTTCCCGGCAGCGGTCGCGGGTGCGGGCACGGTGTTCGCGACGGGCCTCGTCGCCCGCGGGCTCGGCGGGGCGCGCGCAGCGCAGCTGCTCGCGGCGCTGGCCGCGTTCTTCGCGCCCTTCCTCCTCGCCGTGAGTCACTTCTACTCCATGAACGGCCTGGACGTGCTGTTCTGGACCGTGCTGTCCTGGCTCGCGGTGCGCATCCTCGTGCGCGACGAGCCGCGGCTCTGGCTCGCGTTCGGCGCCGTCGCCGGGCTCGGACTCGAGAACAAGTACAGCGTCGCGTTCCTCGGCGTCGGGCTCGTGGTCGGGCTCGCGTTGACTCGCGCGCGGAGTCACTTGCGCTCACCGTACCTGTGGGGCGGTGGGTCGCTCGCGGTGCTCTTGTTCGCGCCGCACGTGCTGTGGGAGATCGCGAACGGCGCGCCGTCGCTCGAGTTCATGCGCAACGCCACGCAGCTCAAGAACTACCCGGTCTCGCCGCTCGAGTTCGTCGGCGGGCAGCTCGTGCTGATGCATCCGCTGTTCGCCCCGCTCTGGCTGCTGGGCCTCGGCGCGCTCCTGTTCGCGCGCCGCTTCGAGCCTGTGCGCGCCCTCGGCGTGATGTATCTCGTGCTGCTCGCGGGGAT